>JANNAZ010000254.1:0-10125 GCA_031384895.1 Cyclobacteriaceae bacterium
GGAGTTGTTTGCCAATCTAAGCAAGGGCTCGGGCTCGGTGGTCATATCTGCCGCTGCCGGCAACAGCTATGCCCTTGAATCGGATGAGTGGAAGAACGGTATTTTTACTTATTCGATATTGGCTGGACTAAAATCAGGCAAGGCTGACAAGAATAACGATGGCCATATTACGGTTACCGAACTGAAGAACTTTGTCGGTAGGGAAGTAGAGCGACTCACGGAAGGCGAGCAAAAACCAACTTCTAGGAAAGAGAACCTCGAATTCGACTTTGTAATCTGGTAGGCCCGATTTCGTCAGGAACGAGAGTCCCCTAATTTGTGTCAACTTTAACGTAACCTTTGCCAAAGCGGTGGGTTAACCCCTTTGAATATTCCTGATTTGGAAGCACTGGCCGACAATACATTGATGGGGAAGGTTCGCGACGGCGATCTGGATAAACTGGGCCTGCTCTTCGAGCGGTATAAAAGGCCCTTGTACGGCTTCTTCCATGGCATGAACAGGGATCAGGAGCTCAGTGAAGACCTGGTCCAGAATACGTTCTTCCGGATTTTGAAATACCGGCATCTTTTCCGTGGCGAGGGGGATTTTAAAACATGGATGTTTCATATCGCCCGCAACGTCAGCCACGATCACTTTAGGAAGACGAAGATTAAGGCAAAGGAGGCCGTTGAGAAGTGGGAGAACCGACTTGGGCATGAAGAGAACCAGTCAATGGACATGATCCAGGCGGATGATCACCAGATGCTCGCCTTAGCCATGGAAAGGCTTTCGGCCGAGAAGCGCGAAATTCTCATCCTGAGCAAATACCAGGAGAAGAAGTATAAAGAAATTGGAGACATCCTGGGCTGTTCGGAAGGCGCCGTGAAAGTGAAAGTCTTTAGAGCACTGCAAGAGTTGAAGGGCGTGTACCAACAGCTGGAACGGAGAATGTGAGAAATAGTGGATAGTTGATAGTGGATAGTTAAAAATTAGAACCGACGCCTGACTCCTGATTTAAAAAGTGAAAACTGTCTCCTGTCTCCTGACTCCTGATTTAAATATTGAACACCGAATACCATGACACCACAAACAGCAGAAGAACTACTCTCCAAATACAACGAAGGACTTGCTGACCCAGCAGAGATCGAAGCATTGGAGAAATTGATCGAGGAAGGTGCGGTTGAGTTGACCCAGCTACGGGAACTAAAGGCGTTTGACGACCGCATTACCCGGATCGATGAAGGAGCGCCCTCGCTTCAGTTGGACGACCGGTTCTATGCCCTGCTCGGTGCGGAGAAGAGACGCCAGAAAGGATTTACGATTCAATGGCCGACATGGAGTTTCCTGATGCCCAGACTTGCGTTAACGTCTGTTTTGATTTTCATGGGCTTTGCAGGAGGCTATTGGTTTCAACGTCCGGGTCGTGGGTCAGATGTGTCAAGTCTTACGAAGGAAGTTAGTGAGTTAAAAGAGATGATGATGTTGTCCTTATTAGAGAAGGAATCAGCTTCCGATCGCCTTCGCGCAGTGAGCCTGACCGGCGAGATGGGAAGCATGAGTGCTACGGTTACAGAGGCGTTGTTCAAGACCTTGAACAATGATCCCAACGTCAACGTGAGAATGGCCGCACTCGAGGCGCTTGTTCCTTTTACAAGTCAGGGCGCTGTTCGGGAAGGGCTCATCCGATCTATCGCAAATCAGGATTCTCCGCTGGTACAACTCAACTTGGCCGAGCTAATGGCGGCAATCCAGGAGAAAAAATCAGTGAGTGAGCTTCAGAAGCTGGTTGATAGCGATAGGACGCCAATTGAAGTGAAGAAAAAGATCAAAGAGACGATTGCCGTGTTGATTTAACCTTGAGGAATATGAATAAGCAAATATTGATTGGTTTGATAGTGGCGATGTCTATGCCTGTCTGTGGACAAGTGTTCACAGAGAAGATATCCCATGAGCTGCAGTTTGAAAAGAAGGGAGCGAATAACACGATCATGATCTTCAATATCAACGGGTCGGTCAAAGTAGAAGGATACAACGGCGACAAGGTACTGATCGAGGTGGAAAAACGGATCACGGCAAAAACCGAAGGGCGCCTGGCGGAAGGTAAAGCAGAGATTCAGCTGGGTGTGTTGGACCGTGCCGATACGCTTCTGGTTTATGTGAAGGGCATCTGCTCGGAGTTTGGAAAGCAAAACACAAATAAGAAAGGGCGCAACTGGCAGGGGAAATTCAGGGGATGGGGTTATAACTGGAGCGACTGGAGGGGAAGTCAAAATGATTGCGACAAGAAATATGACTACGCCATGAATTTTATCATCAAGGTCCCTTCCGGCGTTAGCGTGTTTGCCTCGACGGTTAATGGAGGTGATGTCGAAATTGGTTCCGTGACGGGCTACGTCCTGGCTGACAATGTAAACGGCAGTATCCGGCTGAGCAATATTTCAGGGGCCACAAATGCTTCGACGATTAATGGAAGTGTCGATCTTGATTATTCTGGTAACCCTCATGGAGATTCGAAGTATTACACTTTGAATGGCGACATCAACGCAATTTTCCAAAAAGGCCTGGCTGCGCAGCTTACGTTCAAAAGCTTTAATGGAGAGTTCTTTTCTTCAGTCGACGACATCACCCCCATGGCGGTCATGGTGGAGCAGTACGAGAAGGGGGAGGGCATTCACTACAAAGTAAACGGGAATCGATACAAAGTGAGACAAGGGGGCCCCTTGCTTGACTTCGAGACCTTCAACGGCGATGTGTATCTAAAAGAAAAGGAAAATTGATGTGGCAATTTGAAGATTTGAAAATGAAAGAATCGATAACAACAAATAAAATGAAAACGATTAGTGGAAAATTGAATTGGAAGAGTGGCGTACTCATTGTTGGGATGGCACTTTGGGCCTGTATAGCAAATGGACAAAGCGGGAATGAGTTCGCCATCCCCTTGAGTGATCCGGCCAAACGCGGCAAACTCAAGGCGCACTTGAACTACGGTTCAATCACCGTGAAGGGTACAGCCCGCAAGGATGTGCTGGTCAAGTATGCGTCAGTGACGGATGAGGAGGATGGTGGGGGGAAGCACAAAGACAAGGATCATGACGAAGATGGCGACCACAAAGACAAGAGTAAGTCAGGAAGCGAGGGATTGCGCCGGATTGCAGGAGGAGGGTTGGAGTTGGATGCCAGCGAGAACGCCAATCAAGTGAAGATTTCATCCGGCAGTTGGAATGTTAAAACGCAACTGGAAGTTGAAGTTCCGTCCGGCATGGATCTCACGGTAAGCACATACAACGACGGCGACCTGATCATCACCAACATTCAGGGTGAAGTGGAGTTGACGAACTACAACGGGGAGATTACTGCCCTGGGCATCTCCGGATCTGTAGTTGCAACCACCTACAACGGGGATGTTAAGGTGACGTTTGATAAGGTGACTGAGGGAAAGCCGATGTCCTATTCAACCTACAACGGTGACCTGGACCTTACGTTTCCGGCATCAACGAAGGCCACATTCAAGATGAAAACCGAGCAGGGAGATATTTATACCGGCTTTGACATGAATATTACCAGCAGTGGTCCGGTCAAGCAGCAGGATGCCAAGACGGGATCATTCAAACTCAAGATTGACGAGTGGAAGCGCGGTGACATCAACGGGGGAGGCCCGGAGATTACCATGAAGAATTATAACGGGGATATTTATATCCGGAAGAAGTGAGTAAGATGATGGAAAGAGTCGGGTTTTGCCTGGCTCTTTTATTTCCTGTTCTTACTTCGGAGTGATGTTACGCTCAACAAACCGGTCATACATCGCTTTGAATTCCTGGTGCTTGTATTTTCCATTGACAGGTTTTTCCTGACCAAATTCCGCCTCCTTAACCAGCATTAAATAGCTCTGGGGAAATTCATCGGAGTACATTTTTGGTATCAGATCGTAGCGGGTAAGGCCTGCGTAGAGTGCAAAAGCAAGGAACAGGGAGCCCATCAGGACTGACCGGTCCTTGAATGCTATTACATAAGAGTACGTGGAGGTTTGCTCTCCGTCAACCATAACCTTCCTGGTTAATAAGGCAAGAAACAGGAAGGCAACAAGAAGTGCGAAGCCTAACATACCTAAGGGCTCCCCTTGTTTTGGCAGGAAGGGTACCACCGTCATAGAGAGAGTAAAAAAGATGATACTGAGGTGAAATAGTGCTACTGTAGATGAAAGCATCTTGCTCTTGCCGCGCAGCGATTGGAATGTGCCTATCAATTTTACAATGTAAACAACGGTCAGCATTGCACCGGCTACTCCAAAGACTATTTCAACAAATGAGAAGTGGACATAGAAGACACGAAGGGCAATTAGCGCAGCCATCAGGATCAGGCTGATGAGTTCCAGCCTGTTCAACCAACCCGCCGATTTATTGGCTATAGATGCTGATATCAGTTGAAGTAAGAAGATGAAACTAAATGCAACCGCTACCAACCCCAATAACAGGGTGCCGTAGTCGTTTTGTGCCATGGCGGCAAATGCACCCGTGATGAGGATAACGAATAGCAAATAATAGGTTGCGCTAAATCTTTTCATTTAGAAGGGTACATAGAATATGTAGTTCAGGTCGAAGTTAAGGTAAGAATCCAATTTGCTCCAATCGGTGACGCCGGTTTCGTGTGCCTTACTGGCTTCATTGAGTAAGTAGTAGTAGCAAATCAGTTCTTCCGTCTCGGTCAGGGTCGCTGGCATGGCGCTCATGGCAAGGTGGTAGTTTCCTTCCGCAGCTATGCCTCGTACTTTGCTGGTGATGCCCTGAAACTTATTGCCCTCGAAAAAGTCCTGAACAATGGAGTTGGCTAACGTATTCAGCTTTTCTCCGCCGATTTGGCCCAACAGGTTCACTAGCTTGATGCGGTAGTCCAGTTCTGGGCGCAAAATGTTAAAGTTTTCTTCAGCCATCAGCCTGAGGGCAGAATCCAGATTGGGAAAGGCAACGGGATCGTATCGTGTGTTGTACAGCTTTTCGGCATTGAAAATGTAACTGAAAGCTTTTTCGCGTGGAAATTCAAACTCGCTACTAACAGCCATCGCTTCTTGTAGCTTGCCAATGCCGGCGAGATAGCTTGATAGGTCCTTTAACTGGTTGAACAAAAACGTCTTCTCGATATATTCAAGCCGGTCAGTTGCGTGCGCCACTTTCTTTAAGTTGATTTTCCTGAAGTAGGCAAGTGCTGCAATTGTATCATCTCTTTCAAAGTTTCGATTGGCCAGCATCAGATAGGGAAAATTACCTTCTCCATTTTTGCGGTCAAGAAATTTGGCTATATGAACAAGCGATGTATCAGAAATGGGATAGTAATGATCGTAAACAATGGCCTCACGGTTGGGACTTATTTCATATGCTTTAGCCAGCCAGAAATGCAGATAGTACATATCCTGATCGTTGACAAACGTCTTATCCAGCAAGCCCTTTTCATCCAGATACCTGAAATAGAGATCGGAGTGGTAGGTCCGGCTAAACCATCCGTCCATGTAATCCGGATAAATGAACAAATGGCGATTGGTAATCTGGGGCTGCCGGTATCCATCATCCCAATAGGGTATTGGGACTGCATTGGATACTTCTAGGTATTCTGTACCTACTGCTGAGAAATAGGACCATGCCTTGTCCAGCAGCGCAAAGGATTTATCTTGGTTTCCTGGCAGCCCGCGGTCGAACCGGTATTTGTCCTCAAACATGGCCATGCGCTTATAGTGCATAGCGAGGAGAAAGTTCTTTTCATTCTGGTTGGGTAAAGTAACCAGTATGTTTACATAATCTTCGGCAATTTGTGTAATGATTTCACGATTTGCAAGACATAGATTCACGTTGAAAAATCCTAAATGAGATCTGGTTGCTTTGGAAAAGTTTATGGAGTATAATCTACTCAGGTAACCGGACCGGTTCAGGATATTCTTGTAAATGGCTTGGGGTGTGTCTGCGGGAAAATTCTTGCTGATCCATTGAATGACTTTCCCGATATGAGATTGATGGCCATATTGATAAAAAAAGCCAATCGTGTTGTTGTAGTTATTAAAAAGTCGCCCTGTGAAATATTCTGGGAGAATTTTACTTTCCTCAAAGCAGGCAATCACCTTGTTCTCATCCCCGATGGCAGCGTAAAGTGATGCCACCGTGTGGTACCCTCCGTTATAATCAAGATTCCGGTTGCCATCCGCATCGAAGCTGCCTTTTGGATAGTAGACCGCAAACGATGCCTTGCCTGCTGGATTGAACGGAGAAATTCTCGCAATCATTTCTTCGATTTGATTCTGACTTGGGTTGCTCAACGCCAACCACAGTTGCACAGATTGATTTAATTCGGTAGGTACGGATTGTTCGAATCGATGATTATCGCTATAAAACTTCATGATCAGGTCATGAAGAACCTGAGTCATCTTGGGGCTTTTGAAATCTTTTTGTGAATTGTGGTACCGATCATAGACCAAGCGAACGACGAAGCGGTTGACTTGCCTTATCAGAAAAGCATCGTCCATTCCCTGGTTTGCAAATGATTGGAGCTCACTCTCAATGAGGCTGGAGAGCTCGTCTTTGACCGGATGGTTGAAGTGGTTATCGATAGACAGTAAATTCAGGTACGTGTCAATGCCAATGGAAATCCTGTCTTTGGGGTTGCTAAGGTCTTTGAGTGCGGGTACTAGTGAACCGGGCTGAAAGCGCTCCTGCACGATCAGGTAAGTTCCTTTTTCCTTGCCGCGCACATCTTCGCTTTGTAGAAGTATCTTGGCAGACCGGGTAATCCGCTCGATAACCCGTTCATTTTTCTTATTCAATGCATCGTTCCAGTAAAAGCCACTCAAAAAAAGCATGAGGATAATGGCAACGAAAGTGGCAAGCCGTTGAGTCCCATATTTCATGAACATGCGTGATACGGTAACGCGGCGGCCGCTTCTGCCTAAATATTCCTTCGTATCGGCTAAGAGGCCTTCGGGTGATTCAGACTCCTGACTATCTGTGTACCGGGATATCCATGCCGGGTTGGGCTTACATTGATTATACCAGTTTTCGAAGTAGGTAAGAGGGCCCAATGGCAGGAGATATGTATTCTTCTTACCGCTCTCTTTCCAGCGATGGAGCTGTTTGTTGAAATCCAGCCAGGTCTCGTAGAACCCGAATTCCGTTGCGGCCCACTGGTTAAGCTTGTTCCAGTTACGAATAAGCGCTTCGTGCGTAATGTCAAGCACGTTTTCTGGGGAGAGTTGATGGGTAGCCTGATCAGTTGTTTTATAGGGGCGAATGAAGGAGTTACTTTCTTCCCTGAACAATGCCAGGATTTGCCCAACCTGCTCAACCGTTATCGAAGGGTCGTTGATGATCCGGGTGATTTCTTTCAGGGTCATCCGGTTTCTCACCGCCCGGCTGTTGTCAATCTTGGTAAGACAGGCGAAGGTCATCGCAATGACCCGCTTTGCGCTTTTAATGGTTAGGGGCTGCTGGGGATGTAATTGGTTGTAATATAACCAGGCGCCTTCATAGAGCACATTCGCGTGAAACTCGATAATCTTATGAAGGCCGGTCTCTTTAAGCAGATGCTTTTTGAATTCAGGCTGGGCATCAACCCAATATCTGAACTTGATTTGATCATCATCCGGGAGTTCATCGGCGGGCATGCCACCCACCATGGCATAATGAATGAGATCCATTTCCTCGGTACCCTGGCTGGCGGCCAGCCACACCTGACTAAGGGCATGTTGCAATACGGGTAATTGATCCACACCTTCGGCAAGGTCATACACCAACCGCTCAATCAGCCGTTGGGATATCCGGTTCCCGCTTAACAGGGCGGGCTCTTCGATCACCTGTTTGAAATCCTTGCGCTTCAATCGCGGAACAAAAAATTGTGAAAAGCCAATGTATTCAGGCAATCCACGAAAGGCTACACACTGTCCTATGAAATCAGAACGCATGGTACACACCACATACACCGGCAGATTTCTTTTGAGAGCGATTCGTGCCGTTTCCAGCGCGAGATTGACCACTACTTGTGAATCTTGTGAAGGAGTTTCATTTGAAAAATTCTCCGGGTTAGTAAAGAACTCTTCAAACTGGTCAACGATCAGGAGCAGATTGGCAGCCTTTCTTTTCCGTTCCTTTTTTTGCGGGTCGGATAGGTCAGTCCATTGCGGATCAGTTTCATCAATATACAATCCTGAGTTCGTATATAAGTCGATGAGCGACGAAAATCCTCTTCGCAATTCCGTTTCAACCGTTTCTTTCGCAGTGTTCAGCGCCCCTGCAATAGCCGAGGACATATTCACTACGGGATTTCGTTCGGGGCGAAAATCAGCCACTACCCAATTCGTATAGTGAGCCTTAAAGAAGCCAGCACGTGCATTGGGGATAAGGCCCGCATAAACCAGTGATGATTTTCCTTCTCCGGATGCCCCGGTGACCATCAGAAATTTGTTCTGTTCAAGCAAGGCGGATATCTGTTCAACCTGGGTATCTCGCCCCTTGAAATACAGCGATTCCTCCTCCGTGAACGATCGGAGTCCGGCATATGGACATTCTGGTGAAAAATCAGTTGGTTTCATCGTCATAGGTTAATAAGCGCTGATACCAAATGCGGTGGTGGTACGTATAATCAGCCCATGCGGGCGAGGATTCCTGCATCCCTTCTGCGTATCCATGTAGAATGTACCACAGGAAGACCGCACGGTCCGGATTGCTTGTGTTGACAGGAATGCTTTCATAGGCATTGAACAGTTGTTCATGAAAAGCGATTGATCTGGCAAAACGTTGCTGAACAAAGAATTTGAACGATACATTTTTGATCGTGCCTATTGCTTCATTCAGGTCGCCTTCCTGATTTCTCATGGCCAGTGCATAAGGAACCTGCATGCGACTAGGCTGATCAGCTCCGGTTTGTTCTACCCGGAGCATTTCCATCCGTGCTGAATCAATCAGTTGATTCACAAACGGAGAACTTACTTTGCTAAGGAGCATTTCCTGCGCTGCGAATGCATACAATGAGGAGCGATTGACCGGTTTTTTGAATCCTTGAATGAACCGGTAAGCCTCAGCGAATTCGTTGAATCCGCACAGGTCGCTGATCGCATGCCCAACGGGCCAGATGTTTGGAAATGGAAAAGTGTTACCGGCCAGCTTGAGGACTTTGGTCATATCCATTTGCCTGTAATAGAAAAGGGCGCTGTCCTTTTGATTTTTCGCTGCGTAATAGTGCCCGAGAATAAAGTGTGCTTCAGTCAAATCAACCATTTTAAGTTTCACTTTCTCCGATAGTCGTTGGTCTACTCTTCGTAGCAATTTGGCATCTAACGGTATTCTGTTCACAAAATGAATTATTGGCAGAACGTTTGCGTATTCGCGAAGCCAAATCTCAATGTATGCCAGTTCATCCGCAGAAGGATAAAACTCATTGAGCAAATCATTGTCGATGATGTATGCCAGGAAGGCCCTTGTAGAATATAAAAAATAGCCTCCCCTTGGCTCGGTGACGAAGGAAGCCATGTTTATGTCAGGGAAAAGAAAAAGGGATTTAACTGGCCAGGATTCGCTGTTGTTATACATAGGGATTTTTCGATCCAGATATACTTTATCCACTTTGCGGTAGAAGAATAAGGCGGAGTCAAACAAGGAATTGACATCTTGAGAATTAATGCCCACCCCAGTCTGCTCCGATAAGAGACTTTGGTCAATTGCCTCATCTTTGAACGCAAGGCCTGTATAGAAGTTCTTATCATCGGAAGTGGCTGATCCCCTAAGAATGACCTGCCTGTACTTCCTGAAAAAATACGATAAGTCATTGCGGTCAGTGAAGTCCAGAATGCCATTTTGAGCTTTGTTATAAAAATTAAGGTAGTTCAATCGCCAGGTTGATCTGGGGTGTGTTCGCGCCAACGCTGTCAATTTGTAGTAGAAATCCGCTTCAGTCACTTTTTTGCGCGCACAATAACCAGACACAAATGCATCCATGGGCTTGGATTGGTTATACCTATGGAAGATGGCAGCGATATGCGCTGCATTATCTGGCATATGAGAATATTCATTCTCATGATATTTTTGATTGTATTTAAGGAGTGTATCCATGCACTGGATGGTCTTGGGTGCATTTCCTGATGCGGCATAGAGGTAAGCCAGCTCCTGATAAAGCCC
>JANNAZ010000281.1:0-5028 GCA_031384895.1 Cyclobacteriaceae bacterium
GAACATGAATACCCCGGAGGCTTCCCAGAATCATCCCCATGGGCGAACCGGCATGCCACACCCCTTCCAGGCGGTGCCCACGTGTGCGGACAATCAGAGGCGCCTTCTGTCCACCTTTCGTGCGATATTGGAGGGACGCCAGGTCGTCCGACATGATTTGAATTGCGTAGAGCAAATAATCGAGATACTGAATTTCTGTAATGGGCCTCAACCCGCGTAGTGCCAGACCGATTCCCTGACCTAGAATGGTACACTCACGAATACCGGTATCGGTCACACGCCACTCCCCGTATTTTTCCTGCATCCCGGCCAGGCCCTGATTCACATCGCCGATCTTCCCAACATCCTCGCCGAAGGCAAGCACCCGCGGGTCCCGGTCAAAGGCCGCACGGAAACAACTCTGAAGCACTTCGCGCCCATCGACGAGTGGAGCGTTTTCCGCAAACCGCGGCTTCACTTCCGGAACCCGTAGTGCAGAAGCTCCTGACTCGCTAAACATATGCGAACTAAACCGATCGTGATTTTCTCGTTCGATGCGTTCCACCCAACTGCTTATTTTTTCCAGTGCAGGTGACGATTCACCACGCATCATCCACACGGCCCGCTTCGCAGCCTTCATGGCGTCAAGTCGCAGCGGGTTAATCGTCGAAGTAAGCTTCAATTTCAATTCTGAAATGCCTGGAACCAACACCGCCGCATCCTCCAGATAGCCTTCCAATTCGTGCTGGTCGTCTTGAATATTTACATTGAAAGCTTTCCAAGCAGCCTCACGCTCTGCTTTAGCAAAAACTTTCGCCTCCTTTTCGACCTCCTCCAACTCAGCAGGAGTTGTTATTTCCATTTCAAGGATCCACTCCCTCATCTTTTTGATGCAATCAAAGCTGGCCTCCCATGCCAAGCGCTCTTTGCTCTTGTACCGCTCGTGGGAACCCGAGGTGGAGTGACCTTGCGGCTGTGTCATTTCCGTGACATGGACAATTACCGGCACATGTTCCTCTCTGCACACTTTCTCTGCTTTCTCAAACGTCTTGCACAGCGCCTCGTAGTCCCACCCACAGACTGTTAGTATCTCGAATCCTTTCTCTTCCTTGTCGCGCTGGAATCCAGACAAAATTTTTGAAATGCTCCCCTTCGTGGTTTGATATTCAGCTGGGACAGAAATTCCATACCCGTCGTCCCATACCGCTGTGAGCATTGGAATTTGCAAGACCCCCGCCGCATTGATGGCTTCGAAAAACATACCCTCGGAGGTTGATGCGTTACCGATTGTGCCGAAAGCAATCTCATTGCCTTTGTTGGACAACTTGGTAAACCCGGAAAGTGCCTTGTTATTTCTAAAGAGCTTAGATGCATATGCAAGGCCCACCAGGCGCGGCATCTGCGAAGCGGTAGGGGAAATATCGGCCGAACTGTTCTTTAGTTTCGTAAGATCTTTGAGTGAGCCCTTTTCATCGAGCATTCGGGTAGCATAATGACCGTTCATTAGCCTTCCGCCAGACGATGGGTCGGCAAGGACATCCGGGTGAGCATAGAGCTGAGCAAAGTATTGCTGCAACGTCAGCTCGCCAATGGCCAGCATAAAGGTCTGATCGCGGTAATATCCCGAGCGAAAATCGCCTGCCCTAAACACGCGGGCCATGGCCAGCTGTGCGACTTCTTTGCCGTCACCAAAGATGCCGAACTTGGCTTTGCCCATAAAGACTTCTTTCCGGCCGATCAGACTTGCCTCTCGGCTGGAGCAAGCCAATTTGTAGTCGGCGAGGATCCCAGCAATTTTCTTTTCAGAAAAAGGAGGCTTCACTGTTTTTGTCTGACTCATGCTGGTATTGTCTCCTGTGTTGGTGATGGACGACGATGAGGTATTCAGTCAAAATTAGGGAAAATCAGGAGAGCCTTCAAACCTCTTTTTTGGTGCCAAATATTATAGGGGAAGGAGAATCAGGAACCAAAGAATTTCACCCAATCTCCTCCTTCGACCAAAGGTTCGGGTCCGGTCACCGAATAGAGATAAATGCCAGTTCGCATACCACGAATGTCCACCTCATCATAGTGATACCCCACACTCAATTCCAGTTCATGGATTGCCTGCTCTACTGCCGGGTCCACAATCTGGTAAACCTCCACTACGGTTCGGTCCGTTTGATGGCCGGTTTTCACGGCATAGGGATAGTGGCGCATTGCATGGAGACAATACCCAGGAAGCGTTTCAACAAAAAGGTAGGAAAGCCCGTGGTCAAATCTTCCATGGTTATTCATCCCTTTGCGCAGGGAGCCATAAAACGCATATAGGCTGTCCGGATTCACGTATGCCAAATTTGGGATTGGAGCCGTGAAACTACTCTGAAATATTCTAACTTTGGGGCCGAAAACAGTGGATAGTGGACAGTGAATAGTGGATAGTTAGGAGTCAGAAGCATTTCGCACATAGACACCTCAACACTTTAGCACTACTACACTTTAGCAGCCTAACAATTTAACACGTAAATCCCATGATCGTCGGCGTACCCAAAGAAATTAAGAACAATGAAAACCGCGTAGCACTCACTCCAGCAGGAGCACAAGAGTTGACTCGTCGCGGTCATACCGTGTACATACAAACCCAGGCTGGCGACGGCAGTGGATTTACCGATGAGGAATACGTTCGTGCTGGAGGAAAAATCCTTCCTACGGCAGAGCAAGTATTCAGCATCGCCGAAATGATCATCAAAGTAAAGGAGCCCATAGAACAAGAGTATGGACTCATCAAGAAAGACCAGCTTGTCTTCACCTACTTTCATTTTGCTTCATACGAGCCCCTCACCCATGCCATGATCAAGACCGGCGCCGTTTGCCTGGCCTATGAAACCGTGGAGCGTGTTGATGGAAGTCTGCCCCTACTGATACCCATGAGTGAAGTAGCGGGCCGCATGGCGATTCAGGAAGGAGCGAAATACCTGGAGAAGCCATTGAAAGGGCGTGGAATATTGTTGGGGGGCGTACCCGGCGTGATGCCTGCGAAGGTATTGATCTTGGGAGGTGGTGTAGTCGGTACGAATGCAGCCAAAATTGCTTCCGGTATGGGCGCTGATGTGATTATCACGGATGTAAACCTCAACCGCCTGCGGTACCTCGATGATGTAATGCCGAAGAATGTTCACACCATGGCCTCAAATGACTATGTACTGCGCGAGCTTGTCAAGACGCACGACCTGATCGTTGGCGCGGTTCTCATCCCTGGTGCAAAGGCACCCAAGCTGATCACCAAAGACATGCTTAAGACCATGCGACCAGGAACCGTGCTGGTAGATGTCGCCGTGGATCAGGGTGGATGTATCGAAACTTGTAAACCGACTACCCACGAGAATCCTACCTACATCATTGATGATGTTGTTCATTATTGTGTGGCCAACATGCCAGGTGCTGTGCCATACACGTCTACGTTGGCTTTGACCAATGCCACACTCCCCTACGCCATCAAACTTGCCGGTAACGGATGGAAGAAGGCGTGCCAGGATAGTATGGAATTGCGCAAAGGACTCAATGTGATTCAAGGTAAGGTGGTGTACAAAGCCGTTGGGGAAGCATTCAATCTTCCCTATACAGATGTTAAAGAATTTCTGGTTTAGCACTGGTGGCTTTCTTGGCAGACAACGCTTCCTGGAATAAACAGTTAACTTCATCCATGCGCCGATTGGTATACCTCCAGGGTGTTTGGCTGGTTGCCCTTGTTGTTTCCGGCTTCGCCTTTTCCGGCAGTGAACCCATCAAACTCATCGCTGAAACCAACCATTCAACAATTCAATTTTCTGTACCCATCTCCAACGGATTGACCCGCATTACAGGGAAGTTTAATACGTTCTCCATCGACATTGACTTAGTTGACTCTGACATCACCCGCTCCAGCATGAATGCTGTGATTCAGATCAGCAGCATCAACACCGGCATCCCGTCCCGGGATGAAGACCTGAAGACGGCTGACTTTTTTGACATGGAGAAATATCCTCAAATCACGTTTGTGAGTGACCGGATTGAAAAAACCGAACATGGCTTCGTCGCGATCGGGCAATTTCAGATGCATGGCGTGACGAAAACCATTCAACTTCCGTTTACCCTTACTGGAAAGCAAAACGAGACCGTTCTTGGGTTTCGGTCACGCACTTCCATCAAGCGCAGCGATTTTGGGGTCGGCACATCATTCAAACACACGACGGACGATAATTTCATTGGCGACGAAATCGGCGTGGAGATTGATTTCTGGACGAAGAAGGCCAAGACGAATCCGTAAAGGCCTCCCCTAACAAAAGACTCCTCCTTATGATGACCGCCCCTTGCAGATCCAGTACGTGACATCTATGACGTGACTGGAGACGGCCAACGGTTTCTAATTTCTACACCAAACGTTAAATCGTCAACCGTTGTTACCCTTGTTGTGAACTGGCCCAATGAGTTGAAGAAAGAGTAATTTTAGCAAGTCTATGGTAAAGCATTCCTTTTAAATAACATGCCCGCGCTTATTCAAACATCTGAGTACGATATTTTTATCAGCTATCGTCACAACGATAACCGGAGCGGTTGGGTAACGGAATTTGTGAATGTGCTGACCACCAACTAAATCTCACACACTTTGCCAGGCCAAAGTAGTCAATGAAAAATGCCCCACCGCACGACTGAATTAAAACGATTTGTGTAACTAACGGGGGACGAAAGACAAGGCTACGAATGAAGTGAGCAGAAGGCCCTACGGCTGGCAATCGAGTAGCCTACCTCGCCAGTTGTAACTGACGAGGTGAGGCTCTCACACCACGTAGCGTACGGGTCTCGTACTACGAGGTTCGTTAAGCATACTGCAATCGCTCTTTACACCGATCACAGCTTTGATCTACATTTAAAGCAAGGCTAGTAAACTCGAAGTTTAAACCTCCTTGCAGCATTTCGATCAACTTAACGTTCGGCCCTTCATTGGTTGTGAGACCTCCCCGCGCTTCGCGGGGCTCGTTACTCCCAACTACTATGACCTCTGCTGACTTCTCCTTAATGTTCACGACATCG
>JANNAZ010000289.1:0-10660 GCA_031384895.1 Cyclobacteriaceae bacterium
GGGACAACCACGATGAGCGGCTCTACCATTGCGGGAACACAATTTGGTAATGTGGTGATCAACGGAAGTACAATTGTAAGTGCTCCAAATGCAAACTTGAATGTTTCCGGTACCTGGAGCAACAGCGGAACGTTCACCGCCAATAGCGGCAAAATTACATTTAATGGATCAACGCAGAGTATTAATCCAAATGGTCAGGCTTTTAATGATGTTGAATTTGCAGGAACGCTCATCAAGACGCTTGCTGGGCAACTGGATGTAAATGGAGCGCTTACTATCACTTCTACACTCAGTGACGCAGGAAACTTCCCAATTAATGTGGCAGGATCATGGAACAACAACGGGACTTTTACTGCTGGAGGGGGAACAGTGACATTTAATGGAACCAACCAATCGATCAATCCCAATAGTCAGGCGTTCTTCAATCTTACCATCGGTGGCGCAAGTGGCACAAAAACGCTGTCTAATCCTGTGGTGATTGGTGGCGTGCTTACTATTAACAGTGGAACCACGTTTGATGTAGGCGTTGGATCTAATGCGGTAACGTTGGCAGGCAATTGGATCAACAATGGTTCATTCACCCGCCAAACTGGGACGGTTACTTTTAACGGTACCACAACCCTTAGCGGAACACTTCCAAGCCTCCATCATGCTACGATTACAGGCACCCTTGCAAGCACCGCTGGCACGCTGGATGTTTCCGGTGATTGGCTAAACAGCAATACGTTTACAGCGAATGGCGGGACTGTTCAATTCAGCGGAAGCACTCAATCCATAACACCTGGCGCACAGGCTTTTAACAACGTAACAATCTCGGGTAGTGGGGTCAAGACCGTTGCGGCTGGCACGACAGTGAATGGGGTGCTGACATTGACTGCGGGGACATTCGCCATGGGATCTAATTCACTTGACCTGAAAGGAAATTTTGTAAGCAATTCTGCATCCACCCTCACGGCGAGCGCAATCACATTCTCAGGAACAACAACTATAAGTGGCGGCACCACCCCAACATTCGGAGGTATTACAGTATCGGGTAGTTTGACGCCCACTTCAAATTTCAATGTGAATGGCAGTCTTGTTAATAACGGAACACTCAATGCAAGTGCGGGGACTGTCACGTTCGGAGGAACTACAACGATCTCTGGATCGAGTGCCAGCACATTTAACAATGTGATAGTGGGTAGCACCTTAACTGCGCCGGCGGGCAATTTGAATGTGGCTGGCAATTGGACAAACAACGGTACATTTAATGCAAGCACGGGCACAATTACTTTTACCGGGACTACAAGCATTGCAGGTTCGGCTTCCTCCAACTTTAGGAATATTACGATCAGTGGGGTACTAAACGGTCCCGCAAATCTCAATGTAGCTGGCAATTTTGTCAACAATGGAACATTTAACCGGGGCACCGGGATAGTGACTTTCAATGGCACTTCTGGGCAGACAATCTCCGGTAGCACGGTGACCGACTTCCACGACATCTCTGTTACGAATGCGGCCGCAGCGATTTCGGTGCAAAGCAACCAAAACCTAAGACACGTTCTGACCCTCGCTACCAATGCCACCTTCGATGCAGATGGAAGCTCGAATACTTCGGTCTTTACAATGGTCTCCACAGCCGATAATACTACAGTTGATGCAGCAATCGCGACACTTCCTTCCGGAGCTTCGGTAACAGGAAGTGTTACGGTTCAGCGATTTATGTCAATTGAAGGATCCAACAATACCAGGATTTATCGCTTCATATCATCACCGGTTCAGAATGCGCCCGTATCTGATTTTCAGGTAGAGATACCTGTGACTGGAACATTTACAGGCGCCAGCAGCTGCAGCGGTTGCGGTACAAATCAATCTATGTTCTCTTACCTTGAATCTGTGACCACCGATACCAACGGAAGCGGAACGCCTGATTTGAATGATGGCTATACAAATTTTCCGGCAGCCGCAAATACAGAGACCTTTGTAGCAGGTACAGGTTATACGGCTTTTGTCAGAGGCAACATACTCGGTTCAGCCATGTGGGACTTGAAAGGCCCTATAAATTCAGGAAACATTTCTCTCCCAGTTACTTTTAATGCAGGTAATGGTGTTCCTAATGATGGTTGGAACCTCGTGGGAAATCCATATCCTTCTACCATCGACTGGCTCGCAGGCGGATGGACGAAAACAAATGTTAATGATGCGACCTACATGCTGGATAATGGACTAGGCACACCGGCATATGCGACATTTATTGGAGGCTCCGGTGTGAATGGAGGCTCCCAATATATCCCTATAGGCCAGGCATTTTGGGTGAAAAGCGATGGAGGAACTCCTGTGCTAACTGCCACTGAAGCAGTAAAGGCCGGGGGCACACAAACTACGTTCTTCCGCGTGGCTTCTGTAACAGACTATATTCGGGTGGCTTTACTGCAAGGCGCTAAGAAAGACGAAACACTGATTCGCTTTAATAGCGAGGCCACTCAGAATTTTGACCCTAAATGGGATGCTCACAAACTGACTAACCCTGGTTCAATGCACAACCTGTCTAGCTTGGGTTCGGACAATCTGACAAAGTTTGCTATCAACTCCTTGAAGTCTGTTGATGTGCAGACGGTCGTAAAACTGGACTTGAGTGGCGTGACCGCCGGTAATTATTCGTTGGATTTTTCCGATTTTGATTCATTTACAGACGGCAGCATCAAAATCTACTTGAAGGATGAGTTATTAGGAACATCGACTGATATTAAGGCGCACCCCAGTTATCCCTTACAGGTGACAGCTGACGTTGCTTCATATGGAAGTAATCGGTTTAGTATAGTTTTTGAAGGAGCATCTGTTACAGGTCTCGAGCCAACTCAACTTCAGCACATCAGTATTTATCCAAACCCTGCAGTGGGTATTGTGAATGTGTCTGTTGAGTCTGACAATGAAGTGCAGGCCAGAGTGGTATCATTGATGGGAATTACATTGGCTGAGCAGACCCTCGAAGGGGGCAAAATCAAGAGAGGAACATTCAATTTGGAGAATGAAGCGGATGGCATGTATCTGCTGATTGTGCGGGATGGAGCAAATGTTTATCAAACTAGAATCATTAAGAAGCGATGAGAGCACGAAAGATAATTCCATTTTTGTTCCTGCTCTTTCTTTTGCTTCCATTGGCTGCAATCAGTCAACCAGGTGATCCATGCCCAAATCCCCCATGTGACCCTGACGTGCCCCTCACAGGTATAGAGTTTTTGTTAGGTGGTGGCGCCCTATTGGGCCTAAGAAAAATTAGGTCTATAATCCAACCCAGAAAAGATAAACTGTGAAATGGTGGGTTAAGCTAGTTCGCAATCTGAGGATTCTGCCAAGGTGGGTGATTATTTTCATCGATCTTTTTTTTATTTCTTTTTCGGCATTCCTGGGGTATCTTCTTAGGTTTAATTTCTCGTTGGAAGACCTTAACCGTTACCATTTTCTCGACGGTGTACTGATATATGCCACATGTGGCTTTATTTCAATTCTCATCACGGGTAGCTACAGGGGCATCATCCGCTACACCGGTCTGCAGGACAGTGTGAGAATTTTCTTTATGGTGGTACTTAATTTCCTGCTGGTTATTGTCATCAACGTATTTTTCACGTTTAGCAAGCTCGGAAATTTTGTACCCTATTCCGTAGTCTTGATCGCCCTCCTGTCCTCATTTCTTTTCCTCTTTAACTACCGCCTGCTCGTCAAATATATTTTTTCCTTTTACAAGGATCAGCTGCTGAAACAAAACCGGGTCGTGATATTCGGGGCTGGTCAGACGGGTATGATCACGCGGCATGTGGTGGATTCATCGCTGCGAATGAGGATCATGGGATTCCTCGAAGATGATCCAGACAAAATCGGGAAGGTATTGGATGGTGTAAGGATATACAGCGCAAGGAAGGCGGACTTGGAAAATTTGCTCAACGACAATGCTTTTGATGAACTGATCATTGCTACCAAGAACGTCAGTCTGGAAAGAAGAAATGAGTTGGTGGACAGTTGCATCCAGCATCAGGTGAGGGTCAGGGTGATCCCGCCGATTGATAAGTGGGCCAAAGGTGAGCTGAGCTTCAATCAGATCAAGGAGATCAATATAGAAGACCTTCTGGGACGTGAGTCCATAAGGCTTAATAAGGAAAATGTTGAGCGCGACCTCAAGGGCAAGCGCGTATGCATCACGGGTGCGGCTGGCTCAATCGGAAGGGAACTGGTAAAACAGGTTATACAATTTCACCCGGAGTGCATCATAGCCATCGACCAGGCTGAATCAGCCCTCTACGAGCTGGAACGGGAATTAATTACCATAGAAACGAAAGCGAAAGTCATCACTTACCTGGCTGACATCACCAACAAAGACAGGATCGCTGCAATCTTTAAAGAGCATAAACCGGAAGTGGTTTATCATGCCGCGGCCTACAAACATGTGCCGATGATGGAAAGCAATCCGTCAGAGGCCGTGGCATGCAATATCCTGGGAACAAAAATACTTGCTGATCTTTCCGTTGATAATCATGTCAAGAAGTTTGTCATGATTTCTACCGATAAGGCGGTTAACCCAACCAATGTAATGGGTTGCTCCAAGCGCATCGCGGAAATTTATGTTCAGTCACTTAATAATTCCCTTGGTGAACGGGGTGACCACCGCACTGCGTTCGTGACAACGCGTTTTGGTAATGTGTTAGGATCAAACGGTTCGGTGATTCCGCTGTTCAAAAGGCAGATTGAATACGGAGGCCCGGTGACTGTTACCCATCCGGAAATAACCCGCTTCTTTATGACCATCCCGGAGGCTTGTCAGTTGGTGCTGGAAGCAGGGACCATGGGCAAGGGAGGTGAGATCTTTGTTTTTGACATGGGTAAATCAGTTAAGATTCTTGACCTGGCCAAGAAGATGATTTGGCTTTCAGGCCTGGAGCCTGATAGGGATATTGAAATCCATTTCACCGGATTAAGAGAGGGGGAGAAGCTCTTTGAGGAACTGCTGTCGAATCAGGAAAATTCAATTCCCACACACCATGAAAAGATCCTGATTGCCAAAGTACAGGAGTATTCTTACAATGAAATCAACAAGTATGTGGACCTGTTCAATGACCTGGTGAATGACCGCAATGAACTTAAAATGGTCGCCTTAATGAAAGAGCTGGTACCTGAGTACAAAAGCAACTACAGCCGTTACGAGGTTCTGGATACACAACGCTTCAGTGAGTTAAGCTAGTCCAGGACGTTACGTTATTGGGGTTTCTTGGAGTTAAGGCACCAATCACCTCTTACCGATTACCTCTTACTGATTACCGATCACTGATTACCGATTACTGATCACCGGTCACTTCCTCAACCCTCCACGCTTATTGTAACGGTAGAAGGCTTTCTTATTGTGCTTTGCCCCTTTGGGGCCACTACTACCCTGGAAGAAATTTACGGGTAAGTAGTATTCGAGTTTTACATTGAACAAGATGTACCCATCATTAGTCTTTGGGTTACCACGGATATCTCCGGTAACCTTAAGCGGCTCCGGTGGTGTAAGTTCCCCGCGGCGATCAGATAATGCTGCAGCAATGGGATCAGAGAACGATGAAGCGTCATGATGAATGGTGCTAACATCATCCAGGTAGTCAGTGAAAGTCAATCGGTAGCCCCCTTCAAACGACAAGTTCATAAAAGGCCCAAGCTTAAATCGAATGCCAGCGCCCAAAGGGATAACGGGCGTAAATGTGCTATAATTAACTAATTCGGTTTTAAGGGCAGGCAAGGAGTAGGTTGTTCCTTGATAGTCGGTAGTTGGATTGAAATAGCACAGGCCGACACCTGCGAATGCATAAGCATTAAAGGCCGGTCTCTGATAAAAGGTTCGGCCGCTGGGTTTCAAATTGTACATACCAACTACGCTAATTTCAAAGTTGTTTGAGCTAAATGACAGGTTGCGACCCTTCCTTCCTGATTCCGCATCATTTGCCTTTGCATCCGACCCGGTTAGCTGAAACCAAGTCACGTCGCCCCTGAGTGCGATGGTACGCGTAATGTAGTACTGCAGTCCCAAATTGATAGTGGGCTTAGCTTGAAGGTAATCACCAGGGTTGGAGAGTTCTCCCAGGTAACTTGAAGTGCCAATTCCTCCTACAAACATCAAGGACCTCGACCTCCGCATAGCGTAAAAACTCTGCCCGGTGACCAACTCTGGCACCAAAACAAGCGCGAATAACCCAACCAAGAAGACTCGTTTCATCAAAAAGGCCCTTTTTTGTAGCAATTTATTAAAATAAACCCAAGAAGGAAACCGATCATTAAGCTAAAACCTGACTGATTTTTTCGGCTGCATCTTTTAAAAGAATGGCTGAAAACACCTTTAACCCTGATTGCTGGATGATTTTTGCCCCTTCTTCTGCGTTTGTGCCCTGCAACCGCACAATTATGGGTACCGGTATGTTTCCAACCTTCTTGTAGGCCTCCACAACCCCGCTGGCCACCCGGTCACACCTGACTATGCCCCCAAAGATGTTAATCAGGATAGCTTTGACGTTCGGGTCTTTTAAGATAATCCTAAAGCCTGCCTCCACAGTCTCGGCATTGGCGCCACCACCCACGTCCAGGAAGTTAGCAGGCTCTCCGCCCGAGATCTTGATGATATCCATTGTTGCCATGGCCAGCCCTGCGCCGTTCACCATGCATCCTACGTTGCCGTCCAATTTTACATAATTCAATCCCGATTTCCCTGCTTCAACCTCTAACGGATCCTCTTCGGTGATATCGCGTAACTCGGCTAGTTCTTTGTGACGGTACAACGCGTTGTCATCCAGATTCACTTTACCATCAACTGCAAGGATCTTGTTATCCGAGGTCTTCAAGACCGGGTTGATCTCGAACATCGACGCATCTGTGCTCACGTATGCAGTGTACAAGGCATGAATGAACTTTACCATCTCTTTGAAGGCATTGCCCTCCAAGCCCAGTGCAAAAGCCACTTTGCGGGACTGGAACGGCTGTAATCCGATCGCCGGATCCACCCATTCTTTGATAATCTTTTCCGGTGTCACCGCCGCGACATCTTCAATGTTCATCCCGCCTTCCGTAGAGGCCATGATCACCGGCTTGCTCACAGAGCGGTCAAGGAGGATACTCATGTAGTACTCCTTGGGCTGTGATTCTCCCGGGTAGTATACATCCTCGGCGATTAGGACTTTGTTCACTTTTTTCCCAGCCGGTCCGGTCTGATGTGTCACCAGCGTACCGCCCAAAATAGCCTTGGATTTCTCAAATACTTCGTCAAGGCTCTTGGCCAAAACCACCCCTTTAGAGCCGGTCTCGGTTACCGTCCCTTTACCACGCCCGCCGGCATGTATCTGAGACTTCACAACAAACCATTTGGTTCCGGTCTCCGCACTCAATTCTTTTGCCGCAGCAACGGCGCGATCAGGCGTGTCAGCTACGATGCCTCCCTGTACGGCGACACCGAACTTCTTAAGTAAGTCTTTGGCCTGGTATTCGTGAATGTTCATAAAGGGTAAGTTTTGCAAGCAATCTACTTTTTTTAAACCTTTATTTCAAGAAATTGCAGGATGCTGGAAGCAAAAGGTATTGAGAAGTCGTACGGGGCCTTGAAGGTGCTCAAAGGGGTGAATTTGATCGTCAAGAAGGGCGAAATCATCTCCATCGTCGGAGCTTCCGGAGCAGGCAAAAGCACGCTATTGCATATTCTGGGTACCCTGGATAACCCGGATAAAGGCTCTGTCGTTGTGAATCAAACCAATGTCTTTCAGCAGACTTCCAATGCACTCGCTGCCTTCCGTAACCGCCACGTCGGCTTTGTCTTCCAGTTTCACAACCTCCTCCCGGAGTTCTCAGCCCTCGAAAATGTAATGATCCCTGGTTTCCTATCGGGGAAACCTGACGCGGAAGTGAGAGCGTATGCCCAGAAGCTACTTGTCGAGCTAGGTCTTCAGGACCGGCTCGATCACAAGCCATCTGAACTGTCGGGCGGTGAACAACAACGTACGGCCTGCGCCCGCGCCCTGATGAATAACCCCGATATCGTCCTTGCTGATGAACCCAGCGGAAACCTCGACTCCAAAAACGCGAAAGATCTCCACGAACTTTTCTTCCACCTTCGTGAAAAAATGGGGCAGACGTTTATCATCGTCACGCACAATCAGGAATTCGCTAACATGGCGGACAGAAAACTGGAGATGAGGGATGGGATAATAAGCGCTTGAATGCAGTGCCCGCAGATGCCGCTGATCTAACTCGCAGATGATCGCAGATTTACCGGGTTAGACCTTGCTGACTTGCGACTAACAAATACCTCTTTCAAATCTGCGGTAATCTGCGCTGTATTTCAATCTGCGGTATCTGCGGGAAATGTATTTAGTCAGCTGTGATCGAGTAAGCATTCACTTTGCGTGAGGGCTCTTCATCCAAGAACTCCCCAAACGCAGCTCCATGGTCACTCAGCCCCAAGATCCGCAAATGAACAACCTCATTCATCAGCAGTGGATCATAAGGAGCAGCCACGCGAATGTAATTCTCCGTAAACCCATGCATTTGACCGCCTTCAATATCGTTTTCAAACAACACATTGTGCGAACTGTCAAGATTTGCCTCGTAAAAACTTCGTCTCTTTTTGTCTGACAAAATATGCAGCATCCGGGAACGCTCATGACGAACATTCATGGGCACGGGATTCTCCAGGGTGACGGCCAACGTATTCTCCCGCTCCGAGTACGTGAAGACATGCAAGTATGAAATATTCAACTCATTGAGGAAGTTATACGTCTCCAGGAAGTCTTCGTTTGTCTCTCCAGGGAACCCGACAATGACATCCACACCGATGCACGCTTGATGCATTTCAGCCTTGATCTTGGCCACCCGCTCCACATACAGTTCCCGCTGATACCTTCGTCGCATGAGCTTGAGTATTTTATTAGACCCGGATTGCAACGGAATATGGAAATGCGGTACAAACCTTTTCGAGCGAGCAACGCATTCGATGATTTCGTTGGTCAGCAGATTGGGTTCAATCGAGGAAATGCGAATGCGTGCGATGCCCTCAACCCGGTCGAGCGCTTGTACAAGATCAATAAACCGTTCTTTCCGTTCGCCTCCTTGCAAGCCAAAGTCTCCGGTGTTGACACCCGTAAGCACAATTTCCTTGACACCGCTTGCGGTGACTTCTTGGGCTGTCTTAACAATGTTTTCAATTGTGTCACTGCGACTTCCACCACGGGCTAAAGGAATGGTACAGAATGAGCAAGAGTAGTCGCAGCCGTCTTGTACCTTAAGAAATGTCCGGGTACGGTCCTGCAAGGAGTATGAGGTATGAAAGGAATTCGTATGCTTAATGTCAGATGAAAGAACAAGGGGCTGCTCAGACCGGACAAATCCGTCGAGGAGCTCGATCAACCTGAACTTCTCATTGGCTCCCAGCACTGCATCTACACCGGGAATGGAGGAAATCTCTTTGGGCTTCAGCTGGGCGTAACAACCAATGATTGCCACATAAGCATTGGGCGAAATGGCTCTGGCCTCCCTGACAATCTTGTGGCACTTCTTGTCCGCATTCTCCGTTACCGAACAGGTATTAATAATGAAGATATCTGGCGTGTCAGTGAAGTCGACTTTTAGGTAGCCCTTTTCCTCGAATTTGCGCGAAATGGTCGACGTCTCTGAATAATTCAGCTTGCAGCCCAGAGTGTAGAACGCGACCTTTTTCATTCAGGTGGTAAAGATAGCACCCCGCCTCCCGCCTGACAACTGGCTATTGGAAGTTGACTTGAACTCCGAACCCGGAACTTTGAACCCCGACAAAAATGCATAACTCTTTCACTTCCAAAGTTGAACACCTGCCGACCCAGACGATTTCACTTCCGGCAATTCCACGTCGGGGCAAGCCTTGAACCTTGAACGCGGAACCTTAAACCTTCGACCTTAGACCTTAGACTTTTCCCCTAGCCTCCTGTGATAATTCACCTGCCCCAAATGATACCCCAAATGCGTCGCCAGGTGCATTAAAAAATAGATCGTAGTCATAGGTTTCCCAAAAACATTAACTGCATACTGGCCATGCAGCTGATCAGGGGTCAAGGTAGCCAGCGCTTTAGTTAGTGATGATTTAGTTCTCTCAATTTCCGAGAGCAGTTCTTTCCTTGGTATATCTTTTGAGCTGAACTCGGCCTCGCGGTTGCGCTTGTAGTCCGAATTGCCAAGAATCGTTCCAATGAAGAGTTGCAAGTTGCCACACAAATGCAGGCACAGGTTGCCAGCTGAATTCGTAATGCCAGTGCTAACCTTCCACACCGTCTCTTCGGAAGAATAAAGTCGCAGTTCTTCTGCTAACTTATCAAGGTCCCTGGTGTAGAGGGCGAGTAAAGATTCTGTAGCGAGATTCATATTAAAAGGAGTCTAATGTGGTTTCACTTTTGGCGCTTGGCTGTTAGCTGTTAGCACTTGGCTTTTGGCAGAGTGGTTCTCTTCCGCTCCTGAACCCTGAACTTTGAACCTTGAACTGTTGAACCTTGAACCTTAAACCTTAAACTATTGTTGTCCGGGGAAAGTTTTAAAATTTAGGCAAGGCCAATTAAGACCTTGCCTTTTTTATGGGTAAAATTGTTTTCCACAACAAAAATTTCCCATGAACAAAAGTATCCATTTTACCGGACAGCCGACTTTTAAC
>JANNAZ010000322.1:0-6956 GCA_031384895.1 Cyclobacteriaceae bacterium
CCTGGATTATGCCTCCTATGTTATTCTGGAGCGGGCTGTGCCTCGCATTGAGGATGGCCTCAAGCCGGTACAGCGCCGTATCATGCATTCCTTAAAAGAGATGGATGACGGCCGTTTCAATAAGGTAGCCAACGTCATCGGAAATACCATGCAGTTTCACCCTCATGGTGATGCCGCTATCGGCGAAGCAATTGTTAATATCGGACAAAAGGACCTATTGCTTGACACCCAGGGTAACTGGGGCGACGTGCGCACCGGCGACGGATCTGCCGCGCCACGATACATTGAAGCCCGCCTGTCCAAGTTTGCCCTCGAAGTAGGCTATAACCCCGACCTCACGGAATGGCAGCTTTCCTACGATGGACGCAAGAAAGAACCGGTGACTCTTCCAATGAAGTTTCCCCTGGTGCTGGCACAGGGCGTCGATGGCATTGCCGTTGGCTTATCAACTAAGATCCTGCCACACAACTTTTGCGAGCTGATCAAAGCATCAATTGATATCCTCAAAGGAAAGACGGCCAAGATATACCCCGACTTCTTTACCGGTGGGATTGCCGACTTCTCTGAATATGATCAAGGCTTTCGTGGTGGTAAAATCAAAGTAAGAGCTAAAATAGAAGCGCTTGATAAGAAAACACTGATAATCAAAGAGATACCCTTCAGTACCACGACTGCTTCTTTGATGGAATCGATTGTAAAGGCGAGCGAAAAAGGGAAGATTAAAGTGAAGCAGGTGATCGACAATACCGCCAAAGACCTTGAGATTGTCATCCATTTGCAGCCAGGCCAATCGCCAGAGATTGCCATGGATGCACTCTACGCATTCACAGACTGCGAAATCAGTATTTCTCCGAATGCCTGTGTGATTGTGGCTGACAAGCCCAAGTTCATGAAGGTGAGCGAGATTCTGAAATACAATACAGAATTGACCGTGACGCTGCTGAAGCGGGAGCTTGAAATCAGGAAGGCAGACCTGATGGAGCGCATCTTGTTTTCTTCTCTGGAGAAGATATTCATAGAGAAGAGGATCTACCGAAACATAGAAGAGTGCGAGACTTTTGAGGCGGTGATCAAAGTCATTCACAAAGGACTGGCGCCATACAAGAAGCAGTTCTACCGGGAGATCACAGATGACGATGTGGTTCGACTGACCGAGATACGAATCAAGCGTATTTCGAAGTACGATGGGTTCAAAGCCGATGAGCTGATGAAGGGACTGGAGGAAGACTTAAAACAGACGCTTTACCACCTCAAGCACTTGGTTGATTATGCCGTTTCCTACTACCAAAATCTCCTAACCAAATATGGCAAGGGAAGGGAGCGCAAGACCGAAATCCGGTCGTTCCAATCGGTAGCCGCTACAGAGGTTATCGCCAATAACCAGAAGCTCTATGTCAACCGGGTTGACGGCTTTATTGGGTGGGGATTGAAGCGGGATGAGTTCATTTGTGACTGTTCAGAGCTCGACGACGTGATCGCCATCCGCCGTGATGGAAAGGCCCTTGTAAGCCGGATTTCAGAGAAAGTGTTCATGGGTAAAGATATTTTGCACATCGGAATCTGGAAAAAGGGTGACGAACGCATGGTCTATAACATGATCTATAGTGACGGCAAGTCAGGTAAGGCTTTTGCCAAGCGTTTCACCATGCCAGGCATCATCCGAGACAAGGAATACAACATGGATCAGGGCAACCCCAATAGCAAGGTTCATTACCTCAGCGCCAACCCCAACGGGGAGGCGGAGGTAGTGGAGGTCAAGCTCAATCCATCCAGCACAGCGCGTAAGAAGATCTTCGAGTTTGACTTTTCCGAACTGGAGATCAAGGGTCGCGGGGCTCGTGGAAATACCATTACCAAGTACCCTGTCCGTCGGGTTGATTTGCTTCAGGCCGGCACATCTACGTTAAGTGGTCTCGACCTCTGGTTCGACCAGGCTTCGGGACGCCTCAACAAGGACAAGCGAGGGAATCCGGTTGGTAAGTTTGATGGTGACGACCAGATCCTGGCCATCACGGCTAGCGGCAATTACAAGATCACCGGCTACGATCTCACTACACGATTTGAACCCGAGAAGACCATCTTGCTGGAGAAGTTCAATCCAAAGAAAGTCATCTCGGCTGTCTATTGGGACGGGGAGAGCAAGCAGCATTTTGTAAAGCGATTCAAGATCGAGACCAATTCCAACGACAAGGAGTTCGGATTTATTTCGGAGGGCATTGGCTCGCGACTCGAGTTTGTTACCACGTCGGATGCTCCGGAGGTAGAAATTGAGGTGGTCAAAGGGAAGGGCAAAGACAAGGAGAATGAGGTGGTTAGCTTGGACGACATAATCGATCTGAAAGGCTGGAAGGCGATGGGCAACCGGCTTTCTCAGCATAAGGTGACCAAGGTGAAACCTGTCGAAGACCCGGAGGATTCGGGCCTGGAAAATGAAGAGGGTGAGGATGAAGCTCTGCCTGCAAAAGGAAAGGTGACGGAAGCCAAGGGCTCTCCATCATCAAAAAAAAAATTGGAGGAAAAAGAGGAAAAGCAGCCCAGGCCGGCGACCAAAAGCGCAGAAAAGCCCGTCCAGCAAAGCCTCTTCGGCGAAAGCCCGCAAAAGGAAGCCGTAAGAAAAGGTAAGGGTAGTGCGAAAAAGAAGAAGCAGGCAGCGAAAGAGGGCAAACCTGTCGTTTTTGTGCCCGGGCAGACGATTGAATTGGAACTCTAAGCTGGGTGCTGGGTGCTGGGTGCTGGGTGCTGGGTGCTGGGTGCTGGGTACTGGGTACTGGATGCTGGATGCTGGATACTGGGCTCTGGCGGGTAACGCATCCATTTGTCGGCCAATCGTTGATAAAGATACCCGTGGCCTGCAATTTGCAGTTGCCTGCATGATAGTTGACTAATTGAATCCTCTAAGCTGAAAAAACTGTGCAATCGCTTACACACTTAGCAGTCCTATTCCTCGCAGTATCATTCTCTGCCTCAGCGCAAGAGCCTGAAATCCTCGCCGAGGGTAAGGTCTTGGATGCTTTTAGCAAAAAGGGAGTTAAGGCAAGAATATTGTACAAAAGCATCCCTACCGGGAGCATCACCGGTCGATTCAACGACAGCACGTTTTCGTTCCCGATTTTCGGTTCTTCGAAATACCAGATCGTAGCAACTGCCGAAGGCTACATAGATGGTACGGCCATTGTGGATCCAAAGACCATGGATTCGAACCGAAAAGTCATTCGGGATATTCTTCTCAGGTTCAAGGGTGAGAACATTGTGCTTGATCATCTCATTTTTGCCCAAGGCAAGGCAATCATCAGTCCGGAATCCTTCCCGAGCCTGGATGAGGTCGTTGTGATGCTGCAGGAGCGCCCCGCAATGATCATCCAGTTGGAAGGACATACGGACAGCCAGGGAAACGCGAAGTTGAACATGAACCTTTCCCAGGATCGTGTGGAAAACGTGAAGAAATATCTGGTATCCAAAGGGATTGCCAAGGACCGGGTCCAGACCAAAGCATTCGGGGGGACAAAACCGATTCGGGAGTCGAATGATCCGGAAGCTCGCGCCCTTAACCGACGGGTGGAGATGAGGATTCTGCAGGAGTGATCAACTGCTCTATGGGTGTTCGCAACACATAATTTGATCGAAAAGAATGGAATTGAACATTTGTGCTTGTTCCATGTGGGGCAGATGACCTGCCTTGGGAAGGACAAATAGCTCAACCTTTGGAATACGATCGTAGAGATTGCCCTTCACTTTTTCTAACTCCACCACGGTATCATGCTCACCCCAAATGGCAAAAACGGGTAATCCGATCGAGGCTATGCGCCTATGTTCTTGCTCCATCGAGGGAGAATTTTTTCTCGTAGATATCAACGCACGGGCAAAGCCTTTGAACTTCAATACTTCTTCGTATCGATTATCCCACCCGGCAAAAGGGATAGAGTCGTAGAAATCCTGAAGTTGACCTTTTGCCATCATCTTATAGTTGTCACTTCCTTTGTAATCTTCAATTTCTCCTTCGGTGACCGGCGCGGGATACAGGCTGTCGGAGGGAATCGTTTCAAAACCAGCCGGGTCTACATAGATCAAGTTGTTAATCCGTTCCGGATGCTGGAATGCAAAAGCACTGATAATTCTACCGCCGTAGGAAAGACCCATGAGGCTCACTTTCTTATCGACATTCAGCGCATCAAGCAGTTCCTTCAATTGTCCAGAATAAAGAGCGGCATCATAGGTTGCATCCGGGTTGTCGGAATAACCACGACCATATACATCGTAACGCAGCGCAGCGTAGCCACGCGCTTTTGCTGCATAGAATGTGGAGTCCCAGATGTAGCATGGAACAGAAAACCCATGAACCATGACTAACACGGTGTCGGCATTCCGGTTTTCAAATTCGTAATAGGTATAGCCTTGAGAAAGCTTGACAAAGCCACCGCTTGTGATTGTCTTTCTGAAGGCATCGTCTTTGGTGATGACTTCGAGATCCTCGAAAGCTCTTTTGTCACCCGGCGAACACCCCCAGATTATCAAGGAGATCAGGAATGCCGCAAGTAAGAAATGCAGATTTTTCATAGTGATTCGTTTGGCTCAAGTCGGCCTTCCGCCGATAGGGTCCTCTGGCCTGAAGGCAAGGCAATATAATACGTTGACTTGACTTGGATTATCCAGGGTTGAAACAGCCGTCTCTTCATGACAGGAAAAGCAAGGGTAGCAGTCGAATTTGATGGCAACGATGTCCAGGCCCAAATGAAAGTGCACGCAGCTAGGCTTGTAACCACGATCATTCCACCGTTTATTGCAGCAAGCGTAAATCAGGAAAATCCAATAATCAAGGTTATCTTTGCAGCCTTAAATATCGAAATTATGCCCGGAACGGAGCTTTTTGGAGCGGAAGAAAAGAAAGAAATTAACGATGTACTGGAGACCGGCATAATGTTCCGGTTCAACCACGACGCGCAACGAAATAATATTTGGAAAGCGAAGGATTTTGAAGCAGAAGTAAAGAAGATCACCGGGGCCCGATTTGCCCATGCGGTGTCCAGCGGGTCGACTGCCGTATCATGTGCTTTGGCTGCGGCTGGAGTTGGCGCCGGGGATGAGGTGATCGTGCCTCCATTTACCTACATCGCGTCTGTTGAGGCAGTACTTTTCACGGGTGGTATACCCATTTTCGCAGAAATTGATGAAACCCTCTGCCTGAGTGCGCAAGGGATCGAGAAAGCCATCACCAAGAAAACAAAAGCTGTCCTGCTCATACATATGTGCGGTCAGATGGCCAACATGGACGCCATCATGGATGTTGTTAAGCGTCACAACCTCATACTTGTTGAGGACGCTGGCCAGGCATTTGGTGCCAGCTACAAAGGAACTTCGGTAGGTCTTTTCGGAAAGACCGGCTGTTACTCGTTTGATTTCTTTAAGATCGCGACTGCGGGCGAGGGAGGCGTATTCGTCACCAACGATGAGGCCTGCTACAAGTTCGCCGACAGCTACAGCGACCACGGCCATGATCACGTAGGCAGCAACCGCGGTATGGAGCAACACCCGATACTGGGATTCAACTACCGCATCAGTGATTTGCACGCTGCCATCGGCGCAGCTCAGACACGAAAGGTCCCCCAGATTCTTGCGGCCAACAAGAAGAACAAGACTATTCTCATGAACGCCTTGAAGAATGTTCCCGGCGTGAGTTTTGCCACCCTTCCTGACCCTGCTGGTGACTCTTCAACTTTCCTTAACCTGATGTTGCCAGACACCGAGTCTGCTCAGCGCACAGTAGATGCATTCAATGTGAGTGGTGTAACTGGATTCAACTATTGGTTCGTTAATATGTACCACTTCATCAATCAGTGGGGTCACCTGAAGGACCTGAAGTCCGCCGCCCCACTGCCGATCCATCATTACGAGAAGCCTCAGGACTACAATACAATGAGCCTTCCCAAATCTCAAGAAGTCGTCGGTCGCCTTATCTCGTTTGGTATCCGGTGCACGTGGACCGAAGAAGAAGTGAAAACCCTGGCAAACAAGATCAAGGTTGCTGTTGAAAAAGCTGTTGCAGAGAAGACCTATGCATAAGAATTTCAAAGGGATAGAGAAAACGGTATTTGGAAGAGGAAGCTTTTCCCAGTTGGGATCTATTGCAGAGGAGCGGAGGGGAGAGAATGATCACTTCATGCTTTACCTCGTTGACAACTATTTCAAAGGCAAAGAGCTCGGGAAGAGAATTCCGGCTCAGTCGGCCGATATAGTTCAGTTTATTGACGTTGATCCGGAAGAACCTTCTACAAAACAGATCGACGCAATTCGTGACCAGGTCCAGTCTGCCAAAGGAACTCCTTCAGCAGTGATTGGGATTGGCGGAGGAAGTATAATGGACATTGCCAAGGCCGTGTCGCTGATGTTTACCAACGAAGGCTCATCAGTGAAGTATCAAGGACTCAATCTCATTAAGAAGCCAGGCGTGTATCATATCGGAGTGCCTACCCTTTCAGGGACGGGTGCAGAGGTCTCCATGACAGCCGTGTTGACTGGACCGGAAAAGAAACTGGGACTAAAATGCGAATGGACGGTCTTTAACCAAATCGTTCTGGACCCTGAGCTCATCGCTTCAGTTCCACGCGACAAATGGTTTTACACGGGCATGGATACGTACATTCACTGCATCGAGTCACGCGAGGGAATATTGAACAATGCCTACAGCACTGCGTATGGCGAACAGGCACTTACCCTCTGCAGGGAAATCTATCTCGGGGAGAAATCGGGACACACAGCGGAGAACGATGATAAGTTGATGGTTGCCTCCCTCATGGGTGGACTAAGTCTTACCTACTCTGAAGTGGGTATCGTTCACGCGTTGTCTTATGGATTGTCTAAGATATTGGGCACGAAACACTGCATTGCCAACTGCATTGCCTTCCAACACTTGGGTGACTATTACCCAAAAGGTGTAAAAGAGTTTAGCGAGATGATCCGCA
>JANNAZ010000333.1:0-4621 GCA_031384895.1 Cyclobacteriaceae bacterium
TACGATTCACAGGAGCCAGTCTATTTTGACACCAAGTCTCCCTATTCGCGAATGCACTTAATTTGGGGAGGCAAGGGAAGGGCGCTTACTACGGTAGAGTTTAGCCGAAATATTAGCCCGAGATGGAACTTCGGATTCAACTATCGGCCAATCCTTGTGGAGAAGCAGATACAGTCCTTTTCCAACAATGACATGATGGTGACCAGCCATTATTATGATTTCTATACAACGTTTAGATCAAAGAATGACCGGTACTTTCTGCTTTTCAATTTCCGACGCATGCGGCATCGGGTGAACGAATCTGGAGGCATTGATATTGGGACGGCACTGCCGGATGAGATCTATAATCCAAACGCAAAGCCATTACTTCAGAGTTCAAAAACGGAGGAGTTCAGAAGCAGTTTTCACATTTACCAGCACTATCAATTAGCCAGCCCTTTTCAGCTTTATCATATGGCTGACTTCATAAATGAGGAGAATAGATTCCAGGGCTCTGATTCGAAAGCGCTATTCGATGCGTCGGTTGTTGATTCTACAACTACCAGCGACTTGGCGTCATTTGCATCGATGAGGCAGGAGGGTGGAGTGAAGGGAAATTTGGGAAAGGTGTATTACAGCACCTATTATAAATTAAGAACCTTCCGGTATACCAACAAGTATCTGGCCGGCATCACGTTGCCGATCGAGACAAATGGCAACGAACAGTACCTCGGTTTGCGGGTGGGCATACAGCTTGATTCTGTAACTGAATTTTCAGGTGCTGCTGAATATCTTTTTGGCGGCTTCTATAAAATCGAAGGCGAAATCCGGAGTCCGTGGCTGGATGCCTCCTTTCGCAACACGGTTTCGAAACCTGGATTTCTCCAGCAAGTGTACCGTGGCAGTCATGACTTCTGGAGTCAATCTTTCAGCGGCGTGAACATGACTCAGGCGAAGGCCCTGTTCAAAGTGGGACAACGCGGCGCCCGGTTGAAGGCAGGCGGCACTTTTACCATCCTCGACCACCAGGTGTTCTTCAAAGAAGTCACGCCTGGTGCCGACGGACAGAGCGTCTTGCCTATCCAGTCTTCCGGAAACCAAATTATTTTTTCACCCGAAATCAGTGCTAGTCTTCGGTTTTTCAGGCATATGTACTTTCGGCCACAAGTTATTTACAGCAACGTGATCCGTAACGACGACAATGTCATCAAGCTTCCCTTCTTTTTTGTCAATGGTCAGTTAACCTACGAAAACCAGCTCTTCAAAGGAAGCTTGCAAACGCAGTTCGGTGCTGATTTTCATTGGCAGTCAACTTATCAAGCCCTTGGGTATGATGTTCCGATCCAATCTTTCTATGTACAAGAGGCCAGGTATAATACATCCTTCCCGCTAGTGGACTTGTTCTTTACCGGAAAAATGGGGCGGACGCGCTTTTTTTTCAAATACAATAACCTGATCCAGGCGTTTACCCAGACGGGATATCAACCAACGCCCGGGTATCCAGGTCAGCGAAGTGTCTTCGACATTGGGTTTGACTTTCTTCTTTTTGATTAATGGGAAAGAATGTTCTTGGATTGACGATGGCGACGGATCCCCGGTGGGTGAACCTTGCTAAGAAGAGCCTCAATGATATTCTTGTTGACCATGCGTATTGTGAGCAGAAGGCGGCCTCTTCATGCATATCCCTCATTATTCAATTTCCAGAGAAGACGGATTTGGTTGATCAACTTACTCCAATTGTTGCCGAGGAGTGGGCACACTTTGAGGGTGTGCTGGCAAAACTTAAGGAACGGGGATGGTCCCTGGGCCCGTCGCGCAAGGATGAGTATGTTGAGAAAATTCAGAGCCTGATTCAGAAGGGTGGGACCAGGGATCAGCTTCTTTCTGAAAAACTTTTGCTTAATGCCCTTATTGAGGCCCGAAGTTGCGAACGATTCCGCTTGCTGTGGAAACAAATCGGTGACGAGGACCTTTCGGCATTCTATTATGAACTTATGGTCTCCGAAGCGGGACACTACAAAACCTTTCTGAGGCTGGCGAACAGCTATCAGCAGAAAGAGGTTGTCGATCGGCGGTGGAAGGAAATCCTGGAGGGTGAAGCACAGATACTGAAGGGCTTCAGTGCGCGTTCTGACCGGATTCACTGATCAGGTCTTTTGTTTTTTCTTTTTTGCCGCAGGAAACAGGACGTTGTTAAGAATCAGCCGAAACCCGGGTGAATTGGGATGAAGGTTTAGATCCGTGGGGTCTTCATATACGGTGTGCTGATAATCTTCTGGATCGTGGCCTCCATAGAATGTCCAAAATCCTTTGCCGAAGACACCATGAAGGTATTTGGCCTCGTTGAGTTCTTTATTTTCACCCATAATGACGACATCGGATTTGATAAGATTCTTTTTGAAGCCTGTGGTTTGTCCGTAAAACCCCTCGATGACCTTTGTATGATTTTGCGTGAGCATGGTCGGGATAGGATCCCACTTGGCTGAGAATTCAAAGACCGTGAAATAATCATTGTCTTGCCGAAGGCCCCGCTCTGGCATATTGTTATCGATGTCGGAGAATTCGTAGGTAAGCGGGTCGCGCACCAGGTGAAAATTGGTGAACGCGAGCGTGTTTTCATAGACCAGCTTCTCCTGCGCCCGAGGATCTTGGCCATCGCCATCATACATTCGGTCGCAAATATCTGTTCCTTCCGCGGCCAGCGCAATGTCGTACGAATCGGTGGCGGAGCACATGGCGAAAAGAAACCCACCGCTTCCTACAAATTCTTTAATCCGTTTTGCTACGGCCAGTTTTAGCTGGGATACTTTGGGAAAGCCATGCTTCCGCGCCATATCCTCTGCTTCTTTTTGTTGTTCCAGGTACCACGGCATATTCGCGTAGTTGCTGTAGAATTTTCCATATTGACCTGTAAAATCTTCATGGTGCAGATGGAGCCAATCGTATTTGGTAAGATCTCCCTTCATAACCTCATCGTCGAACACTATGTCATACGGAATTTCTGCGTAGCTAAGTACGAGGGTGACTGCATCATCCCAGGGTTGCTTTGACTTGGGAGAATACACTGCGATCTTTGGGTATTTCTCCAACTTCATGATGTCGTAATTGAGAGCGGGACTCGCGATCTCCATCAGGATTTGATTGGCAGTTGCATCGGAGATGATCTCGTAAGTGACTCCCCGCACGATGAGTTCGTTCTGGATGGTGGGGTGAAATTTGCACATGAAGCTGCCTCCCCGGTAGTTCAGCAGCCAGTCTACTTCGGTATCTTTTTTGAGAACCCAATACGCAATGCCATAGGCTTTCAAGTGGTTCCCCTGCTTCTCATCCATAGGCATGAGAATGTAATTGGCCTTGGAGACCATGGAGGCAAGCAAAAAGCAGAACAAAAGCAGGGGCCGCATCGTTGTAGGCTAATGAATGTGGAACAAAATAATAGATTGGCTGACTCTGATCCAAAACGCAAAAGAGCGTATTTTTGTATTGAAAAACTGATATTTTCCCTGATTTATGCTTGAAAACATCAAAGAAGGACTTCGGTCCATCAAGGCAAACTTGCTCCGATCCATTCTGACGGCTGTTATTGTCACGTTTGGCATCATGGCTTTGGTCGGGTCCTTGACGGCGGTAGATGGCATTGGGCAAACCTTGAACGAGAGCCTTTCCGCTCTGGGCGCCAATACATTTGATATATGGTCAAAGAACAATCGGGGAGGGAGCCAGAGCGGCGTAAAGCAAAAGGTTTATAAAAGATTGATGATGCCCGAGGTCCAGCGCTTTGAGAGTCAGTTCAAATACCCTGCGACGGTTAGCGTGCATGCATGGTTGACGCAGTTTGGGGAAGTAAAGCGTATGTCATTCAAGACAAACCCAAACATTCCGATTGTTGGGGTTAACGACCAGTACGTGGCAGTAAAGGGCCTCAATTTTGATTTTGGCAGAAACTTTTCCCCACGTGAAATACAATATGGTTCTAAGGTCGTCATTTTAGGCAGAAAGATTTATAATGCGCTGTTTGACGACAACATCGACCCGTCAGGTCAAGTGGTTTCGATTAAAGGTACCCAGTTCCGGGTGATAGGCGTTCTTCAGGAAAAGGGAAATCTCGCGGAGAACAACTTTGACAACATGGCGCTGATTCCGCTGATCGTTGCCAATCAGTTGGCATCCGGGCGCGGTCTGGATTATAATATTACGGTTGCCGTTTCTGATCCTACCAAAATGGACATGGTGATGGGGGAGGCCACTGGCCTTATGCGATCCATTCGACGCGATCAACTCGGGAAACCTAATTCCTTTGAATTGGACAAAAGTGATACGTTGGAGAATCTCAACCAGTTGATTGGTATCATCACGTGGGTGGGACTGGGAATCGGATTCATTACGCTGTTGGGTTCTTCGATTGCCTTGATGAACATCATGCTGGTATCTGTTACAGAACGTACCCGCGAAGTTGGAATTCGCAAAGCGCTTGGTGCCACGCCAATGAAAATAAGACAGCAGTTTATTGTGGAAGCCATCGTGGTTTGTTTGCTGGGCGGCATTGCGGGAGTGATCCTTGGAGTAGCCATTGGTAACATCGCAGCGAGAGCTTTGAACATGAATTTTGTACTGCCGTGGCTATGGATGTTTGTTGGGCTTG
>JANNAZ010000350.1:0-28883 GCA_031384895.1 Cyclobacteriaceae bacterium
AAGTAGAGAGGGGTGACCGAGCAAAGCGATGGTCGGGTGAGTAGCCTGTAGATTCAATCCATTCCTATAAACCCAGGAAAACAAAAATTGACGGCTAACTCACCCCCGGCCCCTCTCTACAAAGTAGAGAGGGGTGACCGAGCGAAGCGAGGTCGGGGTGAGTCCCATTGAATTCCGTAAATTCGGATATGCAAACAGCCGTCCTTGTTCTTGCCGCAGGATCCTCTTCTCGGATGGGGCAATCAAAACAACTATTGAAAGTCAATGGAATGTCTTTGTTGGCGCACTCTGTGAAACAAGCTGCGGCTGTCTCACCAAATGTTGTCGTCGTTCTGGGCTCCGGTTTTGAACAACACAAACTTGCCCTCCGAGACTTATCAGTGATCCTAGTTGAAAACAAATCCTGGCAAAAAGGTATGGGGAGTTCGATGAAACAGGGCGTTGCACACATCCTGGCGTCAACGCCAGAGATCGATTCGGTAATCATTATGGTTTGTGATCAACCAAAATTGCAAGGTAGACATCTGCAAAAGTTGATCCACGCGGCCACTGAAACAAGCAAAACAATCATTGCCTCTTCGTATGCCGGCACGGTGGGCGTTCCTGCCCTTTTCAAGAAAGAACAATTCACCAAACTTTTGAATGCTGATGATGATTCAGGCGCGAGAAAAATTATTCGTCAACATGCCGAAACGGTAGGGACTGTGGATTTCCCCGGCGGCCACATCGACCTTGATACACCCGAGGACTACAGTAAATTCATCCTTGAAAACACGAAGGAAAACGATGCCCCATAGTTACTCATCTAATTACCTGTAATTTAGCTCCTCATGAATCCAACAACCATGTATATCAGATTTCTCTTCACTTTGATCCTCCTCTTGCCCGTTGTCGTACTGGCACAAACAAAGCGCCTTCAGACTGGAAAAGTATATGAACCCGGTGAAGGCCTTTTTGCGCCCCGCTATGGATTCAAAGCGACTGTGCCCGTGAATTGGACCGGGTCGTTGCCTCGCGAAAGTGAAGTCTTTCTGCTAAGCTCCATGACTTCACCTGCAGAAATATTCGTCCTCGGCAGGGAGTCTGATCTGCAGACAATAAAAAAATCATGGGAAGCCGGATTCGACATGGATAGTGAAATCAAGTTGAAAGCCAAAGCGGCCACGAACACAAACGGAGTTCTTTCCAGCGAGGTAATTGCCGTTGGCGCCTTCATCAACAAGAGTATGCGTGCCTACGCGGTCGCTCGTTGTGGCGCGAGCGGTGCCTGCGTCACATGCCTTGCCGTGATGCCGGCACAGCAATATGCTGAGGTCAAACAAATTGCTGACGCTTTTATGTCGGCGGCAATACTGGAGACGCCCTCTTCCTCCTCCCCGTATGATGATTTCAATTGGAAGGAGTTCCTGTCCAATCAAATGCTTTCAACCTATGCCTTCCTGGAGAATGGCTCCAAAGAGACAAGTGTCCATCTTTGCGCGAACGGATCTTTTACTGCCAAAGTGACCAAAAAAGGGATTCTAAAAAACCAAAACCCCGCATACAAGGGTAACCTCAAAGGCACCTGGAGGGCGGAAGGAATTGGCGCAAAGGGTATGCTGCACCTTGTTTTTGAAAACAACCTTCCCGGATTGGACATCGAACTTACAATCACCGAAGAGAAAATTTTCGCGGGCGGTGAACGGTACTTCGTTGGCATCTCCGATAAATGCAAATAAAAAAGGACCGGCGATAGCCAGTCCTTCTTTTCTAAAAAAGTTAATACTTAGTTCTTGCGAGTATCATCCAGCTCATTAATGAAGGGAACCTCATCCGCAATGCTAAGGCGGATTACAGTCTCCAGATAGCTTTCCAGTTGTGTAAACTGAGCTGCTCGTTTCGCGGACATTACCTTGGACAGCTTACCGAAAGTAGACTGCTGCAGTTTGGTAAAAGTCATTTGGTTGGCCATTGCCGCTTTAACAAGCTCTGTTGCTTTGGCGTCCGTGAGGTTGGCATAATTATTTGCATAATCAACCAGAATGCTTACGCGCTTCTTTCCGTAGTCCTTGCGGGCAACCTCGTATTCTTCATAAATCTTCCAGAATCCGGTGGCTTCGGCATCGGTAAGTTTCATGGCTTGCTCCACGATAGCGCGCTTTTCCATGCCATATGCGCTCTGAATTAAATTGATTTCATCCGTTGATTGGGCGTTTAGTATCAAGGTGCCCATTAGAAATGCAGACAGGAGAATTACTTTTTTCATTTTAGTTTTGGGTTAGTGTTTTTCAAATCAATTTTACTTCCAAACAAATCCAACGTTAAAAGTCAGGAATGTCTGCTCCATGGTGTCTTTGGTTGCAACCGCATAGTTGTACCGAAAGCCAAAAAGGATATCCATGTCAGGGTTGGCGCTCACCAAAACACCAACTTCCGGCTTGACTGCAAAGTGCCAGTCGTCTTCGGTTAGTCGCCAGATGCCCATATCCGTAAACCTGGAGGCGTACATGGTTCCAACACCAAGACCGACGTAAGGGTTTAGCTTTTCACCTGGTTTCAAATAGAAACTAGTTGTCACAAAGATGGGAATCGCATCAGCTGTCCGGTATTGTACCCCGCTCAGCGAAAGAGTTCCCTTGCTATAGGTATCATAAGCCCTGCGCTCATAGAAATGGTTCCAACTGGCATCAAGACCGATGCTGATGTTGGGTTGAGGATACATTTTATACTCCATTGTGACGCCTTGCAAACTGGTTGAGCTGACGTAGCTGTTCATGTTACCTCCAAATCCCATTGAGTATTGGACAGAAAATGAACTTTGCGCAAGTCCGGGTGTGATCAACGCTCCGGTTATCAACACGATAAATAATAATTTTTTCATAACTGTAATATTTTTATCCGGAGTCCTAGTTTGTCTTCAAGTAAGGTGATTGCGTAAAGGCCTGATTAATCCCTTTGTTGATCCGATCGATGTCGTAGGTTCCGCTAAGCAAACCATTCATCGCACCATTCCATACAACCCGAAGGTTGCCGTCTGTGCTCTCCTGGTTGGGATCTACAATCGTCATTAACAACGTACCGGTTGTATAGCTGCTCGAATAGCCAGCGTACGGATAATACCAGCCACCTCCGCAGTAGTAGGGGTAGTACCAGCAATAGTAACCTCCATAGTATCCACCGTAAATAATGGTGGTACTTGTCCAGGCCGCAGGAAGCAATTGAACGTCGGGAGCCGGAATCGCATTCACGTCTACCTTGGTCCAGCCCAAAGCCGTCATATTGGACTCGATTTGGGCGAGCATCGGAATTCCATAAAGGTCTTTAAGGTATTCCGCCGGGGCCAAGGGATCACCTGTAATTTTGACAATCTTATCTGGCAATGAATAGGTGCCTCTGCTGGCAAAGTTAAAACCGGCATCATAGTTCGTAGCGACCAGATCCAACTCCTCTGTATACTCGGCCCCCTCAAAAGAGCATCCCCAAAAGAAGGCCATCGAACCTGTTAGGATTATTGCAATCAACTTCTGTTTCATGGTATGGCTAATTAGTAGTGAGTGATGTTAGTTTCCAAACTTAAATTCCAAACCACCCGTAAATCCAAGCTGGGTAGCTGAAGAGGTGGTGGTTGCGCCGGCTCCCCCGGTACCAACATATAAACCAATTCCTTGTACCGGGACCATGAGTTGTGTTTGAAGTACAATACCAACTTTATCATTCACATGATAGATGACGCCCAGTTTTCCTCCCACAGCAAATTTCCATGTCTCTGAAATGATCTCTTTTGCCGAGAAGATGGCCGCGCCTAGCATGATCCCTCCGTATGGCGCAATCTTGGCGCTGAAATCAGGGCTGTGGGTTGAACCAATCATGAGATAACTCACCGAACCACTGTAACTACCTGTCTGCGGATTGATAATGGATGAATAATCTTTAACTCCAAAAGTTGTTGTCTGATAACTATATGTAAGGTCAACTGCCATGTTGTTAGACAATTCCTTACTTAACATTCCACCAAAGTGCATGCCATCGCCAATGATTAGGTCTCCGTAATATCCATAAGCCTTATCCTGAATGGTGTATCCACCAAACGCCGTAAGTTTCATTCCTTGCCCTGCCAAGGGTAGTGACGCAACGACAAGAAAAGCAACCAGAATTCCAATTTTGTTTCTGTTCATGTGAATAGTTTTTCTTAAAGGCTGTAAAAATATTAAACTATCAGTTGTGATAAAAGGTATTGATTTTTAAATTTTGCTCGTCAAAGATTGTTTGCTGGGCTGAAGGGGCTCCTGACTTTGATCAGCAAACATGTATCACTATGACCAAATTCATACATTTTTACGATATTGAGGACCTCATCCCCACCTATGCCAATTCAACCAAATACGCCAACCAACCCCTACCTTAATCAGGCCGTAGAAATAGCTATTCGCCTAAGCCTCCTGGTTGCACTTGTTGGATGGTGTTTCATGATCCTTAGCCCCTTTATTTCACTACTCCTTTGGGGTACTATCATTGCGGTGACTGTTTCACCTTTGCATCAACGGTTTAAAAAAAGACTGGGTGGTAGAGAGAAACTCTCAGCGATCCTAATTACCCTTGTTTTGCTTGCTGTCATTTTAGTCCCCTGCTTTCTTCTGGGCGAGTCGTTGTTCGAGGGCATCCGCTACTTCCGTGAAACGTATCAACAAGGCGGGCACCTCATCCCCCCACCTGATCAACGGGTTGAGTCGTGGCCTGCAGCAGCGCAACCAATTATAGATATCTGGCGACTCGCCTCCAATAGTCTTCATGCCTTCATCCTAGAGTATAAGGAACAACTCGCTAATGCGGGGCGATGGCTGTTCTCCGCGCTAGCAGGAATTAGTATTGGCATCCTTCAATTCATCATTGCAATTGTTCTATCCGGCGTCATGCTAGTCTATGCGAAATCTGGCGGTGAAGCCGTTGAGCGTGTTTTTATCCGATTGGCAGGCAGGCGTGGCGAAGATTTTGTAAAACTTTCCGAAGTCACCATCCGCCAGGTCGTGAAGGGAATCCTGGGCGTTGCATTAATACAGACCACACTGGCGAGTATCGGATTTTTCGTGGCCGGTGTACCGGCAGCCGGATTGTGGGCGGTGATCTCACTCATATTGGCCATCGTACAGATCGGTGTAGGTCCCGTAGTGATACCTCTTATCATCTACATGTTCTACGCATCAGACACGCTGACGGCCAGTCTTTTTTTGGGCTGGTCAATCATGGTCCTGTTGATCGATAATGTGCTTAAGCCCTTGCTGCTGGGACGTGGGGCCCCGGTGCCCATGCTGGTAATTTTTCTGGGCTCGATAGGTGGCTTCGTCGCCAGTGGGTTCATTGGCCTATTCCTCGGCGCTGTGATTCTTTCTCTTACCTACAAACTTGCCGAAGAGTGGATCTCACCTGAGGGTGACGCGCCCAAAGAAAATATTTCTGACACTACTGCCTCCGGATAGCAGGGCTTTCAGAATACTTCTGCCGCTCCAAAGTAAATGCCGGTTGAGTGCTCTCCAAAACCAACATCGATAGCAATATTGGTGCGGGATAATTTATCCGCGGCGATCCGTAGGCCAAACCCATATCCGGCTTTGGTGTAATCGAATAATTTCACAGCGTCTGTGCGATTAGATGCCGTCGTTCCATTAACAAACAATACACCGCCCAATACACCACTGCACTTGGAGATCGGGAATCGGTATTCCATTTCGGCATAGACAAGATCTTCACCCCGGAAGCGGCCTTGCACGTAAGCCCGCGCAGAACGGTTCTTCATATCGTAGTTGGTTCCGGGCAAGCCCAGATAAGGAAGCGCTCCTCCAGCTGAAAAATTAGTATATGCCCAGCCGGCGAGTACGTGCCGTGGCCTGGCTGATGATAAGCTTTTATACCCTCTTGCTTCCAGCCAGGCAATGCCGCTGTTGGTCGTGCTGCCTAACAAGGTAGTATTGTAACGGAACTGGGCATTAGCATAAAATCCAGAATATGGATTGATCTGATTGTCGCGGCTGTCAAAGACAAAATTTGCACTTAGTCCCGTCATGCTGTAATGGGTTGGATCGATTCCGTTTGCCAAAGAATATGAATAATGCGAGGTCAATAGTCCGTTTGCCACATCCAATTTCCGATCCACGATATCGGCATAGTTGTCAAGGTGAATTCCAAGTCCGGCATAGAAATTCTTCTTCAGCTGCCTTAATGCAGTTTCATGAAGACGAAGCCACTGAAACTCCATGGGCTCCTCTCCGGGCGTAGATTCGGTATCTACTCCGCCAACATTAATGCCGTCGTCAACGGTAGCGTTGACCGGGGAATTTGTCCCCAGCCCGTAAGTAGATTGAGAATAAAAATAGAATCTCCAATCGCCGGAATAGATCCAACGATCATTTTTTCCCATAACGGTCGACTTAATGGTTATCAATATCTGGTTCTTAGCTGTGTACGTGAGATTTGCAGAGGCAACTGAAATGCGGGTCTGCTCGGGCTCGCCATTATACCAGGCAAACTGACTGGCTACGCCCAACTGAAAACCAGTGGCCGGTGAAGAGGCCAGCACAGGAATCAAAATGATTGACGGATGCTTTATTACAATCACCTCAGGAACAATCTCTTTCCCCTTTTTGCTAAAAACATCTGTAATATCCTTCTCGACGCAGTCAGTAGACTGAGCCAGAAGTGTCGAATTGAAAGACCCAATCGACAAGAACCCAATAAGAAATAACCTCACAACCATATTCGCTCATTAAAATGTGTTGCAATTTACTCCAATAGCCCCGTATAGCATGAGTTCGGAGGAAAACTGATTAGTACCCGTCTTTCGTCATAATATTGGCACAAAGTCTTATTTCCATGAGGGATTTTTCAGATATTTGACAACAAAGAATTTAACTATGAAAACCAGCTTCAAATTTTTCACAATTCTTCTTTTGGTAACTCCCCTGTTGGCCAGCGGTCAGCAAAAAACGGCCGCGCAAAATTCCAATGCTGACTGCTTCAAGGAATGGTATACTCTTTTCCAGGAGCGGGGCGGAAAGCCGGTCACGGACGGGACGCATGATGTAATCCTTACTTTGAGGAATACGACAGATGGTACAAGCAGGTGCTTCTTGGGCAAAGCAGATGTGGTCGACGGTAAAATCAAGCGGCCCATCTTGGTGCAGAAGGAGGATGGGACATTCGATACCTTTGTCCGCATGGGCGGAAAGGGATTGGATCCGATGTTTGAAAAATCAATGAGCCCTGAGGATTTATTTGCGATCACAGATGGAATGAGTATCAACATGGAGATGTCTGATATGGAATTTGGCCGAATTTTCTTTTATAAGTTTCTGAACGATAAGCCAAAAGCCCTCAAGAAAGCCCCTTCTCCTAAAGAATTGGTCAAGAATTAACAGGAGTTATACATGTATAAGAACCAGGCCATCAAGCCTGGTTTTTTTATGCTCTTCAGTCTGATTTGTTTCCACCTGATTTTTTGGCTCGCAAAAATCCGGTTGACGGAGGGCAGGAGGCGCGCAGGTCAAGCAACACAGGCTTATCTTTGCATATGAAGTCGCCTTGTTGGATGCCCAGTTATCTCCCCATTGCACTGATTGTGTTCCTGTTTTGGCATAACTCCATGCAGGCCCAGAAGCATGACTCGCTCAGTCTTAAACTATTGGAGAAGACTGACCTAATTGACTTTGGGAACATAATTTGGAAGTCTGCCCAAAAGGGCAAAGCATATCGACCCGGCACAGAGGGAACCGTTCATTTTTCTGTAATCCCTATTGCGCCCGCTTCTTCGGGTAGCGGAGAAATATCGGTCTCTGCTATCAACGCTTCTTTCTATATGGACCAGGAAACCAACCTCAGCTCGATTTACTTTTATCCCTACACAAACTTTTCCACCAGCTACGGGCTCTTGCTTTCTCCTTACATCTGGTTTCCTAAAAATGAGTGGAACGGAACCGGCGACTTTCGAATCCTGTACAACGGGCTTCGGGATTACGGTTTAGGGGGAAGGGTCCCGTCATTTGACTACACAGTCATTGAACATTCCCAGTTGCGTACGTATTTCACAGGGCACACCCGGGTGGCAAAAAATTTTTACCTCGGTGTCGGATATAACATGGACTATTTTTACGGCGTAACGGAAAAGGATCCTACTCCAGAAACGCCAAGCGATTTCAAGATATATGGAATAGGGACCGGGTCCTCCACAGTATCTTCTGGGATCACCTTCAACATCCTACGCGACAGTCGCAAAAACTCGGTGAATCCGAGAAACGGCTACTACTCCGCTCTGGTGCTACGCGTGAACACAAAAAAAATGGGCAGCACGTACGAATGGAGCTCGGTTTTCGCCGACGTCAGGAGGTACATATCTTTCTCCAAGACCCGGCATAAGATTCTTGCGGCACGCGTCTTTTACTGGGGTAGCTTTGGAGACGTTCCCTATTTCAATTTGCCGGCTACTTTTGAAGACCCCAGCAGCCGCGCGGGACGGGGCTATCTCACTGATCGGTTTCGAGGCGCACATTGGCTCTATACCGAGGGAGAATATCGATTTGACCTCTCTTCGCATGGATTTTTTGGCGGTGTACTTTTTGCCAATTTCCAGGCTTATGCGGACAGGAAGGGCAACTTTGATCACATCCTTCCTGCTGCGGGATTTGGGTTTCGTTTCAAGTTCAACCGTCATTCCGATACCAACCTGACCCTTGATTTTGCTTATGGAAAAGAAGGCTGGAATTGGTATGTCAACCTGGGAGAGTTTTTCTAGTGAACGAATAGTCATCAGTTGACAAGCCGTATCTTTGACCCAAACCCGAATAGAAGAAATGAACCACATTTGTTATTATCCCTTGATTCTTGCGGTTATTATCTCATGCAATCCGAAATCCAGCTCGGACCAGGCGGCCGCGAACGTTAATTCCCCTGCTCCTTCCGGAATGGTCTGGATTCCCGGCGGTGAATTCACCATGGGGACAGATGAAGAGGAATCGTACGACGCCGAACGACCCGCTCACCGCGTTAAAGTAGATGGCTTCTGGATGGATGAGGATGAAGTGACCAACGAGCAGTTTAAGAAATTTGTCGACGCCACCGGATACATCACTGTCGCCGAAAGGAAACCTGAATGGGGGCAACTGAAGAAACAAATGCCTCCCGACTCAAAACGCCCTCCGGAAGAAAACCTGATTCCGGGTTCCCTTGTCTTCACCCCTCCATCCTATGCGATAACCTTGGATGACTACTCTCAATGGTGGTCGTTCCGTCCCGGCGCTAACTGGAAACAACCGGAAGGCCCCGGCAGCAATGTGGAAGGAAGATGGAATCATCCGGTCGTTCATGTTGCCTATGATGATGCGGTCGCTTACTGTGCCTGGATCGGAAAGCGTCTTCCGACAGAAGCAGAGTGGGAGTTTGCCTCACGTGGCGGTATGGAAAGTCAGCGGTATGGTTGGGGGGCTGAATTCCGTCCTCAGGAGAAGTATATGGCAAACACGTTCCAGGGGGTATTCCCAGGCACCAACGCAGGCGAAGATGGGTTTTCCGGAAGCTCACCTGTACGCACGTTCCCGCCTAACCGGTATGGCTTGTACGATATGATCGGAAATGCATGGGAATGGACGAGCGATTATTTCCATGCAAATTATTATTCCGAGTTGGCGAAATCACGAGTATCAGTCAATCCTCAAGGTCCTCAAAAATCGTACGACCCCCGCGAGCCTTACGCAGAAAAACGCGTAACACGTGGAGGGTCATTTCTGTGCGCCAATGATTATTGCGTGAATTATCGTCCCAGTGCCCGACAAGGAACAGCGTTTGATAGCGGAATGTCACACGTAAGTTTTCGCTGCGTGCTTTCGATCAAGGATGTTAAGAAGTAGAACCTTTTGTTAGAATTCGTTTACTCCGCTTACGGTAGTGTATTTAAAACTAGGCTTCTGATTAGGATAAACGTACTTGAATGCGCTGTGGGCCATCAAGGCCGCTTCATGAAAGCCGCACAGAATCAACTTCAGTTTCCCCGGGTAGGTATTGATATCTCCGATTGCATAGATACCCGGAATGCTCGTAGAATAATCCAATGTATTCACCTGAATTGTATTCTTGTCCAGTGCCAAGCCCCACTCGCCGATGGGCCCCAACTTGGGGCTCAATCCATACAACGGGATCAGGTAATCTGTTGCAATGGATTTGGCACGCTGATCCTTGTCCAGCATGGTAATTGACTCTAGCCGATCTGAGCCATGGACAGCCTGAAGATCGGAATTGAGGTAGAGGTCAATCTTGCCTGCCTTCGCCAAAGCCACCACTTTCTCTCCTGAATCCGGAGCCCCTCGAAAGGTTTCGTTGCGGTGAATCAACGTGAGGTGACTTGCAACGGAAGAAAGGAAAATTGTCCAATCCAGGGCAGAGTCGCCGCCGCCGGCAAGGACGAGTCGCTTGTTGCGGAAGGTCTCGGGGTCTTTTATCATGTAAAGAATTCCCTTGTTCTCAAACTTCTCCAGGTTTTCAATGGCCGGTTTGCGCGGTTCAAAGCATCCAAGTCCAGCCGCAATAACTATCGCCTTACAATGAATAATCGTTTGGTCCGACGTAATCACTTCAAAGCTGCCGTCCTCTTTCTTTTGAACGGTCTTCACGCGCTCGCCAAGTGTGAAAGTCGGATGGAAGGGAGCGATTTGTTTCGAAAGGCTATCCACCAATTGCTGTGCGTTTACTTCCGGATATCCAGGGATATCGTAAATCGGCTTCTTGGGATAGATTTCCGTTAGCTGGCCGCCCACTTGGGGCAAAACATCCACCACATGGCATCTCATCTTTAATAGGCCTGCTTCAAAAACGGCGAACAGACCAACCGGGCCAGCTCCAATTATGCAAATGTCTGTATTTATCATGCACTACTTTAATTATGAAAGAACCCACCGAAGCACCCTACTAGTCGGGGCGAAGGCTGGTGTAGTCGGGATGACTGGATTCGAACCAGCGACCTCTACGTCCCGAACGTAGCGCACTACCGGGCTGTGCTACATCCCGAATGGGATGGCAAAAATAAGCATTCAGATCAATTTTCTATTGATAGACCCGCACACATGTCTCAAAATCCTGAAAAGGGGTCCGCCAACTTGGATGTGCTAGAACCTCATTCCGATTCCTGCGGCAGCTGTAAATGTATTCGACAACCTAAGGAATCGTCGCCCAGCTCACGGAAATATGCCCTAAATTTCCTTTTGTAACCTTTATGCCCATCTCCAGTAACTAACACAAAACTGGACCAGGACTATCGGGATTGAAAGGATTTTAGGATTAAATGTAAAAACGAGGACCGGATGTCTGACGAGCAAGTCATGGAGGCAGTAAAAGGCGGCGATCTGCAGCGGGTGTCGCTGCTTTTCGATCGCTATAATAAACGCCTGTTCAACTTCTTGGCCAGGATGACCATGGATCGCGACCTGGCCGAGGACTTGACACAAAACGTTTTCCTTCGCCTTATCCGGTATAGGACAAGTTATAAGGAAGGTATGCGGTTCCAGTCGTGGATCTATCAAATGGCCCGGAATGTATTTTCAGATCACTACCAGGCGAACAAGAACAGGAAAAGCAATTTTATGGACATCGAAAAAATAGGCGAACAGATCCCGGACAGCCAGGAGGGCCGGCACGCAGAAGAACAAGAACACTTGCTTCACCAATCAATGGCCATGCTGAACGATGACCAGCGGGAGCTGCTGGTACTCACCCGGTACCAGCACATGAAATATGAGGAAGTGGCTGATCTGATGGATACGACGGTGGCAAACATCAAAGTCAAGGTGCACCGCGCTATTGGAAAGTTGAGGGAACATTATTTCGCACTCGAAGCAAAGTAACCAAGAGGTTAACACACAGGTTATGGAAAAAGAAAAACTGGAAAATCTGATCATTGACTACATCGACGGACACCTGACCGATGGCGAACGAGCCAGCCTGGAATCGGAACTTGCCCGGAACGGCGAAGCGCATCAGTTGTACGAGCAATTGAAAGCAGTGATGCATGCTATGGACAAGTCGGCATCGCTCGAGCCATCCGCTCAACTCAAGTCTTCCTTTGAAAAAGCGCTGCTCGAAGAAATGAAAGGCAAGCCTCGCGGACGGCAAGTATTCTTCCAGCCAACCTTCTTCCAGGCCGCAGCAGCCGTGGCGCTTGTGCTGTCCGGTGTTGCAATCGGATTCTGGATCAACGAAACAAATCAACAAAAGGAAGAAATGCTGGCCTTGCGCCGTGAGGTGGAGTCGACCAAACAAATCATGCAATCGATGCTTGACAATACTCAATCCGCCAGCCAGCGCCTTCAGGGGGTAAATGTTGCCCTCCAGATGCAAACTGCTGACGAGCAAGTGGTGAAGGCATTGACAAAGGCCATGAATGAAGATGCCAACTCGAATGTCCGGCTTGCTGCCCTGGATGCCTTGAGTAAATTCCAATCTGCACCTGAGGTCAGGAAGGCGCTGATTCAATCACTGGCAACCCAGAAAGATCCCATCGTGCAAATTGCCCTGATCCAATTACTCGTACGGATGAAGGAAAAAGAGGTGGTAAAAGACCTGGAGCGAATGGTGGAAGACGAGCAAAATATCAAAGCCGTAAAAGACGAAGCATACAACGGGATACTCAAACTGTCCTGATCTAAAAACAAAAAATGAACATGAAACAGCTTATCACACTCACACTTGCGGCGGTCCTGGCAACTGGTCTCGCAAGCGCACAGGAATTCAAGATTTCCAAAAGCTCCGGCCGGCTAGACATCAACATTGGCAAAGTCACGGTTGAAGGCTACACCGGAAACGAAATCATTTTTACATCCAAAGACCGTGAAAAGAAAGATGACGAGCGGGCGAAAGGACTGAAAGAAATTAACGGACTCGGACTGGATGACAATACCGGGCTAGGGATTAACGTCGAAGACAAAGGCGCAACCATCGTTGTAAAGCAGTTGAAGAAAATGAACTCCCCGGAAATCAAGATCATGGTCCCAAAAGGGGTAACCATCTCTTACTCTTTCGAATCGCAATATGGCGGTGGCGTGTCTTTCAAGAACGTGGAAAGCGAAATCGAAGTGTCAGCAAATTACAACAGCATCGAATTCGTCAATGTTTCCGGTCCCATCACGGCGAAGACTATATATGGCCATATCGAAGCATCGTTTGATCAGAATGTGAAGGGGCCTATCTCTATAGTTTCGGTATATGGCTATGCCGATGTCACACTGCCTGGAACCGTGAAGGCAAACCTCAAATTAAACACCTCTTACGGCGAACTCTTCATGTCTCCCGATTTCAAAATGGAGGTTGATCGCGGGGAGGATGACGAGAATCGCGTCACCGGAAAAATCAACGGCGGCGGAATGAATATCGACGTCACATGCAACTATGGTAAAGTTTACATTCGCAAAAAATGAAAACATTAACACTACTTCTCCTCATTGCGCTTGCCGGCCAGGCCCAGACTACACTCAATAAGTCCATTCCTGTCAAGGCAGGGCAACTAGCCAAGTTCGCGTTCGACTACCCGGAGATGATTCGGATAACCACATGGGATAAGAATGAGATCTCCATCCAGGGAACGGTGAGCATCAACAACGGTGAAAATGATGACGCATTCGTACTCGACGTTGACGGCAGCGGGGGCTCGGTGGATATCCGAGGCCGGATCAAAAACATGGAAGATCTACCCCAACGCATAACGATTGTGCGTGACGGCGTTAAAACGGTCTTCCAAAACGAAAGCGAATGGCGGAAATTCAAAAAAGAATCGGGCAAAGGAAACTTTCAAATGATGAACAAAGGGGTCGATATGGACATCACCCTGGAGATAAAAGTTCCGGCAGGCATGAAAGTTTCATTGGTCTCGGTTTATGGCATGGTTGAAGTAAAGGATTTCAAAGGACCTTTGTCCGTCGAGGCCACCTACGGGGGAGTGGATGCCGCCCTTACAGAAAGTGCAACGGGCGAATTGGTTGCTGAAACAAATTACGGGCACATATACACGGATCTGAATATCAAATTCGACAATGATAAGTTTCGCGATGAGGATTTTCACATGGTTGTCAGCGCCAAACCCGGATCAGGTCCGTCCTACCGCTTCGAGTCTCCTTACGGAAATGTTTATCTCCGAAAAACACGGTGATAAGATAGTAACCAAATGATGATTCGCCGGTAAAGAATAAAAAAACAAACTACCATGAAAAAGTACTCCCTATTATTCGCCTTCGCCATCCTCTCAAGCATGCTGCATGCCCAGGAATTCAAACTGGCCAAGAGCACAGGCAAGCTGATCATCAAGGATCTCAACTACGTCTCGCTTGAAGGCACTGCCGGAAACGAAATTATTTTTAGTTCATTGGACGGACCAGACGAAAAAGACAAACGCGCCGACGGTTTGCGGGCTGTTAGCAGCATGGGCCTGGAAGACAACACAGGCTTGGGCCTTTCCGTGGTCGATAAAGGCACAACCTACGAGGTCTATCAGCTCAAGAAAATGGATGGACCACGTGTGAAGATCCAGGTCCCCAAAGGAGTCAGCATCTACCTCACTCATTCTTCCCCGTACGGAGACGATGTAAAACTGAAGAACATGGAGAATGAAATCGAAACCTCAACAGTTCACAACGGCATACATCTGGAGAATGTAACCGGGCCGATGACTATCAAAACAGTACACGGGGAAATTGAAGCCGACTTTAGCTCCGGTATCAAGAGTCCCATCGTACTTTCATCACAGCACGGACTGGTCGATGTTACGATTTCAGCTTCTGCCAAGGTAACCATGAGCATGAAGACCAGTTTCGGAGAAATCTTTGTTGATCCTGCTTTCAAGATGCAAGTTGAAACCAGCGGCGACCTGGTGAAGTACAGCTCCAACAAGGTGAATGGTAAGATTAACGGCGGCGGGATAGAGATAAGCTTGACATCGAATCACGATAATATCTATCTGCGAAAGAAGTGATTGGTTGTTAGCTTTTAGCTGCTGGCCTTGGGGACTACATTGACTGAACCGTCATCAAGTCAAGTGACCCCAAGGCCAATAGCCAAACGTGCCAAAAGTAAAACCCGCGATAACCGACAGATGCTACTCCCCACCAAGGCTCTTCCATAAATAGAGTACCGCATACGCCTCCCATCCTTTGTACTTCTTAAAGATTCGTTTCACCCGTTTCAAATCAGGTTTCGATTTCAGGTTCAGCTGCTGTTTGATCGCATTGTGCAGCCCGGCATCCTCCAGGGGGAACGCCTCCGGATTGCGAAAAGTCTTCATCAGCGCATAATTCGCGGTCCAGTTCCCCACGCCGTGAATTTTCATCAGTCTTTCTTTTGCCAGATCCAGAGGTAAGCCCTCCAATTGAATTTTCGAAACTTCTCCATTCAAAAAGGCCTTTGCGATGCCGATTGTATAGGCCGCTTTCTGACGCGAGAACTGAAGGTCCAGAAGTTGGTCGGGGCTTATTTCGCTCACGACAGCAGGTTGAGGAAACATATAATGCGGAACTCCTTCCCATTCTACCTTCTGCCCAAACGTACTGACAAAGCGGCCCTTCAAAGTGTACGCGAATGATAAATTGATCTGCTGCCCAAGTACCGCCCACACCAGAGATTCAAACAAATCAGGCTGGCCGACAATGCGGTAACCTCTGTACTTCTTTGCCAGGCCCTTCAGAAGCGTATCCTTTGCCGCCATTCGGTAGAACGGCTTGAGGTCGGTCCTGAGATCGAACCAATCCTGAACGAATAGCACAAGTTGATTCTTCCCCTTCTCGGATAGCTTCCCCTCCAAAACATCTATGCACAGTTGTGATTTAGTTGCCGCCCGAACCCGGAACACGATTGCCTTCTTGTCGATCAGCATCGCTTTCGTTACAGATGAGGAATTGCTTCGATGCAACACTTCGCGCGGCGAGCGATTGAGAAATGACAAGCAGAGTTCAAAGCTGAACTCTCTCGGTGTAGGGATTAAGATTGTCTGCACAGTTGGTTGGCAAATTACAGATTTCTTTATTCCTCTTTCCGTCCCTTTCGGCTTTGCGTCGAACATTTCACATGATTTCACGGATAGCATAGCAACTATCAGGTTGGTCTTTTCCTCCACAACCACTCATCTTTGCCATTATGAAGAATGTCGCCGAATTCCACTGGGCTCAAATCCACGAACAACTCAACACCCGAGGGTATGCTCGCATAAACAGCTTGTTCACACCTATCGAATGTAATGCGTTGATTGAACTCTACGCGAAGGAAGACATCTACCGGAGCGTAATCTCCATGGAGCGCTATCGTTTCGGGAAAGGAGAATACAAGTACTTTTCTTATCCCTTGCCGCCCCAGCTTGCTCAGATCCGCACAGAATTTTTCTCTCCGTTATCCTTGCTTGCCAACAAGTGGATGAAGGCACTTGGAATGGAGATCTCGTATCCTGAAGAACACGCGCAGTTCATGCAGCAGTGCCACATGGCTAAGCAAGAACGGCCGACTCCGCTGATCTTGAAATACGAAATTGGAGGTTTTAATACCCTTCACCAGGATTTGTATGGAGAAATCTATTTCCCTTTCCAACTGGTTATTGTGTTGACCGAACCTGGGCGAGATCACACCGGGGGTGAACTTGTCTTCACAGATCAATTGCCCCGTGCCCAATCCAAGGCGACTGTAGTAATCGCTCATCAGGGTGACGCCATTATATTCACCACGAATTTCAGACCCGTAAAAGGAACAAGAGGATACTACCGGGCAAGAATGAAACATGGTATAAGTGAAGTCACTTCGGGAACGCGGTATGCATGCGGAATAATCTTCCATGACGCCTTATGATCGACCATAAAGACATAATCGGGGAAGAGATTAGAAATCGAATAGCTCAAGGCAGGATTACCCTAGCCCGTAATCGTACCTTGAAAATTTACGGGGAGTTGAACTGCCGATCGGGAAGACGGATGAAGATCAAGAACCGGGTCTTCTTTAAAACCGAAGCAGAAGCTTTAAAGTGCGGATACCGGCCTTGCGGTCACTGTATGCCGGCGGCGTACAAAGCATGGAAATTCGGCAGCTTTATTTCTTAGCATCATCTTCGGCAACCTGCTTCCCGGCTTCGCCCTATGTATTCAGAATCCGCAAATAGGCTTTCCACGGCCCCACTTCAGCACTATACTGTTTTGCCATTACTCTTGAAATCTGCGAAATGTGATTGAGGTCGTGCACAACCCAGGCGGAAAACAACTGGGCCATCGAAACTTGACCAAACGCAGGGTGCTTACCTTGTAATTCAAAATCTTCTTCAGTTAATTCCTCCGAGCGCAGTCGTTCAATATTTTGTTCTCTCAGCGCTTTGAAATCATCCAGCAGCTGTCTCAACGTTTTACCCTTACTCTCGTTGAATTGAGCAAAACGATCAAAAGACTCAAATACGCGATCTGCATTTTCTAAAAGAATAATCTGCATTCTCGGTATCCAGTCCGTTTTTTCTCCTTGAATGAGATGCCCGAGGATGTCATACGGACTCCATGTTTCATCCCCCTCATTGCTTACTAACCATTCATCGGAAAGTCCGGTTAGCATCGTTTCCAGAATACGCGGTGTCCGTTCCAGTATCTCGAGCGATTTCTCCAGACGGAAATGCATGCTATTTCTTCAATTCCGCAGTCGCTTTCATCTCCAGTGCGACCATTAACACAAAGTCCTTGCCCTTCACAAATCCTTTCCCCAACTCCGCCTCGTACTTGTCAGTAATTCCAAGACCGGCGATGTCTTCCACTTTCGTTCCTTTACGCAAGGCCGTCAACACCTGATCGCGTATGTCGACGAGTTTGTCACGAAGTGCTTTGACATCGGCACGTGTTGCAATGGCGCCGTGCCCGGGAATGATTCTCGTATCCTCTTTTGCCACTGCATAAATAATATCGAGCGTATTGATGAATCCGGGGAATGAACCACCGCTACCAAGATCAATGAAAGGATAACCATACCGGACAAACGCATCGCCCGTGTGTATCACATTGGCGTTGGTAAACCGGACAATAATGTCCCCGTCTGTATGACCACGGTCAAGGTGGATCAGTTCAAGGTCTTCTCCATTGACATGAACATTCAGTTTTGATTCAAATGTTACTGCCGGCCAGGCTTCCGCGTTGCGGGGTGGAACTGTCTTTCCTTGCCGGTTAACGCTCTCCTTCATCATTCTTGCTCGAACGTTGTCATGCGCTAACAGTGTCGCACCCAGTTTCCTAAAATTCTCATTGCCTCCGGAGTGATCTCCATGGAGATGCGTATTGATCACATAGTTGATTTCTCCCGGGTCCATCGCTTTGATGGCCTGCCTGATCTAATCCTACAGCGGCGCGTATTGGTCATCTACCATCAGAACGCCCTCCGGCCCTGTCAAAACCCCAATATTCCCCCCCGAGCCGGTGAGCATATACAGGTTCTCCGTCAACTTGAATGGGCGGATTTTTACGGTATCAAAATTTTGCTGCGCAATAAGCGAGATGGGAAACAGCAAGAAAACAATCAGTTGCCTGGTCATGAAATTACGTTTTGGTAAAGATAGGGTAGAATTAAAGATGAAAATCGAAAAAATTTAGCTATACCTATCTAACCACTATTCACTGACCACTAGCCACTAATTTGAGCAAGAACTGGGTTGATGCTCACACTCGCCACCATCACCTTTGCTACACAAAACAACTACATTTATGATGGTGATCAACGAAACCAATATTAACTACCAGCGCATCGAACAGGCCATCCGGTACCTGGAGGAAAATTTTCAACGCCAACCGGAACTAGATGAAGTGGCGGAAACCGTGCACTTGAGCTCCTTCCATTTTCAGCGCTTGTTCACCGACTGGGTGGGCATTAGCCCAAAACGCTTTCTGCAGTTCCTCACCGTGGACTTCCTGAAGCAGAAACTGCAGGAATCCAAAAATCTTGTTGAGGCCGCTGATGCCGCAGGGCTCTCGAGCCAGTCGCGCGTATACGATTTATTCACAACGCTAGAAGCCATGACGCCTCAAGAGTACAAATTCAAAGGCAGTGGCATTTCCGTGGAGTATGGATTTCATGAAACACCGTTTGGTACCTGCCTTATCGGCGTAACCGACCGTGGAATCTGCTGGCTTTCGTTTGTGTCTACGGAAGGCACTCCAAAAACAGAAATGGAAAACATGAAGGAGCACTGGCACCAGTCGGTCTTCCGTCAAAATCAGGATCTCACCAGTACGATGGTAGATAAGATCTTCGGAGCAAGCGACACCACAACCCAACAAAAGCTCCACATCCTAGTCAAAGGCACAAACTTTCAGGTGAAAGTATGGGAGGCGTTGCTGCGACTGCCAATGGGATCAGTGACAACATACCAGGGCATCGCTGAAAAAATTGAAAACCCGAAAGCGATGCAGGCCGTCGGTTCGGCAGTAGGTTCCAATCACATCGCTTACCTCATCCCTTGCCACCGCGTGATACGCAAAGATGGCATCCTGGGTGAATACCGTTGGAGCGCGCAGCGGAAGAAAAGCATCATCGGGTGGGAAATGGCGAAGATGAGCGGATAGTGGCTAGTGGATAGTTGTCAGTTTATGTGCCTCCAGGTACGATTAGTGATCACAAAATTGAATACTAGTCACTAACCGTTATTCACTATTCACTATTTTTGAAGATGAAGCTCAACACACCCCTCCTCCGCCAGTTGTGCGAAATCCCCGGCACTTCCGGCCATGAGGCAGATGTCAAAGAATTTCTCCTTCGGTACATCAGGAAGGAACAAAAGAAATGGAAGGTGAAGCCTGAAATCTTTCATGGAGATGACTTCCAGGATTCACTCGTCCTCCGATTTGGAAAGCCCCGGACAGCGGTCTTTGCTCACATGGATACCGTAGGATTTACTGTGCGGTACTTTAACCAATTGGTTCCCGTAGGTGGGCCCGATGCGGAAGATGGCGCCCGGTTGGTGGGCCGTGATTCCAAGGGCGAGGTAGAATGTGAACTGGAATATGATAAAGAGCATCATGCGCTATATAAGTTCGGTCGCGTGATTGATCGGGGAACGGCTCTTTCCTACAAAGTTGACTTTAAGGAATCGAAACAAGCCATTGAGTCTGCCTACCTGGACGACCGGCTTGGTATATACATGGCGCTTCAGTTGGCCGAGACGCTTACCGATGGTGTTATTGTATTTAGTTGCTGGGAAGAACATGGTGGTGGTGGGGTTCCCTTTCTGGCCAAGTTTATTTACGAAACGTGGGGCGTTCGTCAGGCCTTGATTTCAGATATTACCTGGGTATCGGATGGTGTCGATCACGGAAAAGGGGTTGTTATTTCGTTACGTGACCGCAACATTCCACGACGGCAATTTGTGGACCGCATTATTGCCATTGCGGAAAAGAAGAAGGTGGATTACCAGTTGGAAGTGGAGGGGACGGGCTCAAGTGACGGTGGAGAACTACAACGGTCACCCTATCCTTTTGATTGGTGCTTCGTGGGGGCCCCTCATCAACATCCACACACCCCGCACGAGAAGGTATTCAAGAACGACATTCAATCAATGATTCAACTTTACCACTATCTCCTGAAGGAATTATGAAATCACGCCGAGAATTTATTAAGACCACCGCGACTGCAAGCGCCGGACTCTCCTTACTTCCCTCCCTTTCCAGTTTGGCAGAAGGCAAAGATTCCAAACTACGCTTGGGACTCATTGGTATAGGCTATAGAGGCCAGGGCCATTTAAGCCGTGCCCTGCAGCGTAATGATGTCGAAGTAATCGCTATCTGCGACATTCAACCGCGGATGATGAATATGGCTCTAGAGCGCGTCGCCAAATCCGGTAAGCCAAAGCCGCAGGTAATTCTTGACGGAGCCTTCGGGTACAAGAAACTACTGGACAACAAAGACATCGATGCGGTTATTATCTCGACGCCTTGGGAATTGCATACGCAGATGTGCCTGGATGCTATGAACGCTCGGAAATATGTGGGTTGCGAAGTGATTACCGGTACGACCATCGAGGAGTGTTGGGAACTGGTTCATACCAGTGAGCGCACCGGCATGCCGCTAATGATGCTGGAGAACGTGTGCTACAGGCGCGATGTGATGGCCGTCATGAACATGGTACGCCAGAATATCTTCGGCGAACTCATCCACCTCCAAGGCGGATATCAGCATGATTTGCGCGGCATTAAATTTAATGACGGAAAAGATCCGCTCGGCGCGGGTGCAGAATTCGGGGAGGGTGCTTTCTCCGAAGCGCAATGGCGAACTCTTCACTCAGTTAACAGAAACGGCGACCTGTATCCGACGCATGGCATCGGGCCAATAGCCATGATGCTCAACATCAACCGCAAAAACAGGTTTACACAATTGACCTCTTATGCAACCAAGGCACGCGGACTGCATAACTATATCGTAAAAACCGGGGGAGAGAATCACCCCAACAGCAAGGTGAATTTTAAACTTGGGGATGTTGTCACCACCATGCTCAAAACCACGAACGAAGAAACCGTTCTGCTTCAGCATGATACCAATTTGCCGCGACCCTATTCTTTGGGCTTCCGCGTTCAGGGAACAACTGGAATATGGATGGATGTAAATAAATCCATCTACATTGAAGGGAAGAGCCCCGAGCACAGCGAATGGGAAGATGCAAGTAAATGGTTGGATAAATTTGATCATCCCTTATGGAAGAAGTTCGCTGGTGATGCTGCAGGTGCTGGCCACGGAGGAATGGATTGGTTCGTATTCAATGCATTTGTTGAAGCAGCCAAGCAACGTGTACAGCCGCCTCAAGATGTCTATGATGCAGTTACTTGGAGCGCCATTGCACCACTGTCCGAGACATCCATCCTATCCGGCGGAGCCCCGGTAGAATTTCCCGACTTCACGAGTGGCAAGTGGATGTACAGAAAAAATGAATTTGCTTTGAATGATGCCTACTAAAGAGTGACCTGATTATGACTAAATTGCGCTGCCGCTGTTCTAGAAAGCATGAAAATCAAAGATCTCCAGTTTAAGAAGTTTATCCCCGCCGACCGCATCGAAAAGAAGGTTGTCGCATTAGCGAAGGCAATTGATCAAGACTACGCTGACCGAATGCCGGTATTTCTGCCCATTCTCAACGGTTCTTTCATGTTTGCTTCTGACTTACTGAAGGAGGTGAAGACAACCTGCCGCGTATCCTTCGTAAAAATCTCTTCCTATACAGGTACCACTAGCACAGGCCAGTTAAAAACCCTTATCGGTCACGATGAGAGTCTGTTCGGAATGGACATTATTATTGTAGAGGACATTATCGATACCGGCCAGACTCTCCAGAAAATTTCCGACGAATTGAAGAGCCTCGGCGCGAAATCAGTAGAGGCCGTTGCGTTGCTGCGGAAACAACCCGCCAGGGAAAAAGGTATCGAACTCAAATACGTTGGCTTTGAACTCGAACAGGAGTTTGTCGTAGGATATGGATTGGATTACGATGGACTAGGCCGGAACCTGAAAGACATCTACGCAAGATTGCCTGACAAGGAATAGTTAATCGCCTGGGCCGCCTGGAGCCTGTCTCCTTGCAACCTGCCCGCAGCTGACTCGCTCGATCTCATTAAATGCCTACCTTGCAGACCCATAACCTGAATCACCCATGATGAACGTTGTCATATTCGGCCCTCCGGGAGCCGGCAAGGGAACGCAAAGCGATAAGCTCATTAAGAAGTACGGCTTTATCCATATCTCCACGGGGGATCTATTTCGGTGGCATACAAAAAATGATACGCCATTGGGAAAGCGTGTAAAAGAAATCATGAATAGCGGTACCCTTGTACCCGACGAAATTACCATCGCCATGCTCAAGGAGCAGCTCGATAAGAATCCCCAGGCTACGGGGTTCCTTTTTGACGGCTTCCCGCGCACGGTGCCGCAGGCGGAGGCACTGGACAAATTCATGAAGGATAATGGCACGGCCATTCACCATGTTATCGCGCTGGATGTTACAGAAGAAGAACTCCGCGGCCGCATTGCTAAACGGCGATCCATCGAAAACCGGGCCGACGACGAAGATGAAAAACTGAACAAACGTATCACAGAATACTTTGGAAAGACGATTCACGTCCTTCCCTATTATGAAAAACAAAACCGGCTGAAAACGATTCACGGCATCGGGTCGATTGATCAAATTGCCAGCGATATCGAAGCAGCCCTGAACACTAAATGATTCCATTCTTTCACCTACTTTCTGGTAAGCAAAAACCACCGACCAGGCAGGAAAACCTACGCGGTTTTCGCGTGGTTGCGATTTTCCTCGTGGGCATTGCGGTCACGTATGTCATACTTGTTCTCTTAGTTTTCGGTCACCTCTAGCATCGTGTCATCTCCCAACTTCATTGATTACGTAAAATTCCGTTCCCGATCCGGTAAGGGCGGTGCGGGATGCCTTCACTTCCACCGTGAAAAATTTGTCGAGAAAGGCGGTCCCGATGGTGGTGATGGTGGCCGTGGCGGTCACGTGATCCTAAAAGGCAACGCGCAACTCTGGACACTCCTTCACCTGAAATATCGCAAACACATCTCTGCGGAAGACGGAAACGGCGGCGAAGGTCAAAACATGACCGGGGCTCAAGGAAAGGATGTGATTGTTGAAGTGCCCTTGGGAACAGTCGCCCGTCATGCCGATACAAACGAGATCATCTGTGAAATCAATACCGATGGAGAAGAGGTGATTCTCTCTCCGGGAGGGCGGGGCGGAAAGGGCAATGCCTTCTTCGCTACACCAACGCAACAAGCCCCCCATCACGCCCAGCCGGGAGAACCCGGTAAGGAAGAATGGGTCATCATGGAATTGAAACTTCTTGCTGACGTGGGCCTGGTGGGATTCCCTAATGCGGGTAAGTCAACGTTGCTCTCTGTGGTCTCCGCAGCCAAACCAAAAATTGCAGACTACGCCTTCACCACGCTTACCCCCAACCTCGGCGTGGTAGCCTATCGCGACAACCAGTCGTTTGTAATGGCCGACATCCCCGGAATCATCGAAGGCGCCGCAGAAGGAAAAGGGCTCGGTGTACGCTTCCTTCGTCACATTGAAAGAAATTCCGTTCTACTTTTTATCATTCCTGCAGATGCCAAAGACATTCGGACTGAATTCAATATCCTTCTGAACGAACTGAATAAATACAATCCGGAACTGCTTGACAAGAAACGCGTGCTCGCCATTTCCAAATCTGATCTTCTGGATGAGGAACTTCGTGTGGCACTGCACAAGGAGCTTCCCAAGGATATCCCTGCAATTTTCATATCTGCGATGACGAACCAGGGGCTAGTGGAGCTCAAAGAACTCATCTGGAAAAACCTCCATTAACTCCATTTTCCGATCCGTTAACTTGTCAAAAAGAGGCCATTCTGGCACATCTTCAGGGTTGGCAAAATTCTTGTCAATTTGCGCCTGAATCGAACTGAAATCATGGAGAATACGATCAATACTGAGCAAGAACTAGGTAAGCACGAAGAATCTCAACAAGAGGTGCCCGCGGGACAAACACCTGAAACGGAGCAACCCCAGAATACCGCCACCCAAAGCGATCCGTTGAAGAAATTGCAGGACGAATTGGCAGAGGCCAAGGAGAAGTACGTTCGGCTATATGCCGAATTTGAGAACCACCGGAGAAGGACGTCCAAAGAAAAGTTGGAGTTGATCCAGGGGGCCAACGAGCAACTCCTCCGCACCCTACTTCCTGTGCTGGACGATTTTGAACGCGCGGAGAGAGGCTTTCGCGAGGTGAACAACAAAGAATCTGAGGGGTTTCTGCTGATTCAAAACAAATACCGAAAAATCCTGGAGCAGTACGGAGTCAAACCGATGAACTCCTCACCCGGCGTCTCCTTTGATGCCGATTTCCATGAGGCCATTACGCAAGTTCCGGTTCAAGACGAAAAGCAAAAAGGAAAAATCGTTGAAGTCGTTGAGAAAGGATATCTGCTGAATGAAAAAGTCATCCGTTTTGCGAAAGTAGTTATTGGGTGCTAGTGCGATCATGGAGGTTCGAATACCAACTAGACTTCCCTTTTCAAATCTTCAAATCTTAAAATTGATCAATTAGTACACATGGCCAAAAGAGATTACTACGAAATTCTTGGTGTACTCAAATCAGCAACTCCAGAAGAGATAAAGAAAGCGTACCGAAAAGTCGCGATCCAGTTTCATCCAGACAAAAATCCAGACAACAAGGAAGCCGAAGAAAAATTCAAAGAGGCTGCTGAAGCATATGAAGTACTGAGTAACGCCGACAAGCGAGCTCAATACGATCGCTTTGGTCATTCACGGTCAGGAAGTGGTGGGCAAAGCGGCCATACCATGAACATGGACGATATCTTCAGCCAGTTTGGTGACATATTCGGAGGCGGCGGAAGCCCGTTCGACAGCTTCTTCGGAGGCGGTGGACGCAGTAATCAGCGAAGGGGGTCAAACCTTCGCATCAAATTGAAGATGACCCTGGATGAAATCGCCAACGGTGTTGAAAAGAAAATAAAAGTACACCGGCTTGTTCGGGCAGAGGGAGTCACTTTCAAAACCTGTCCGACTTGCCAGGGCAATGGCCAGGTGCGAAAGGTGGTCAACACGATGCTCGGCCAGATGGTCTCCGCATCTACTTGTTCAACTTGCCAGGGATCAGGACAGATCATTGACAAGAGACCTACAGGTGTTGACACCTCAGGACTTGTTTCACGAGAGGACTTGATCACGATCAAAATCCCGGCTGGTGTCGCGGACGGCATGCAGCTCTCCATGGGCGGAAAAGGGAACGAAGCTCCGGGCGGTGGAGCCCCCGGCGATCTGATTATTATGGTCGAAGAGCAGGAGGACAAAGAACTGAAGCGTGATGGCAACAACCTGATTTACGATCTCCATCTCAATTTCGTTGATGCAACCTTGGGCACCAATGTGGAAGTTCCCTCCATCAATGGCAAAGTCCGCATCAAAATAGAGCCTGGCACGCAAAGCGGAAAAATTCTACGGTTGCGGGGCAAGGGCATCAAGGACGTTAATGGGTATGGCTCCGGCGACCAACTGGTCTACGTCAACGTATGGACTCCCAAGAAGCTCACAAGCGAAGAGAAGGCTACGCTGGAGAAGCTACGCGAATCCCCCGGCTTTCAACCCAACCCGGACAAGACTGAAAAGGGCTTTTTTGAACGAATGAAGGAGTATTTCGGGCAAGAGTAGGGAATTTATCCCCTTCGCTCTTCTTTTTTCAACTTTTCTGCCGGCTTCCCGTATATGACCAATTACGGGTGATAGTTAACAAGGATTTAACCTTGGATTAATTGCTCCGTTAACCTGGAAAACAGAAACTGTGAACCGAGCATGCTGAAAGCCGCATTGTTGGTATGGGTGGGACTGATGGGTACCGGTGTGGTGGTAGGTCAGATGAAGAAGCAGTTTGCTGTGGAAAACCAGGAAGCTTGTAAGACCATTCATTTGAGTCTTCGGGCCAAGACTGGTAATTGCATCATTCGCCCAGGGCAATCCACTGAGTTGCTCAATTTTTACAGCAATCAAAATCTAGAGGACTATGCACATACCTTCAGCAATGAAGTGCGTAACGCCATTTGTTATGTCAAGCTGGGCCTGGAGAGCGAAGGGGGAAGCAATGTGAGCAAGAAGATATCCTATCAGGTTCTGGGCCGAGAGGAAAACGGCACTGCAGAAAAGTTGTGGAAACTCTACCTGACAGACGAAAAACCCTATTCGCTCGATCTGGATTACGGATTGGGCAATGCCAACGTCGATCTCTCGGGCTTGGCCATTTCCCGTCTGAAGATCAACACAGGGAGCGCTAATGTTCATGTCTCTTATGATACGGGGGTTGAAAACAAAGTAGACATGGACACCTTTTATGTTAAAGTGGATCTGGGTAGCCTTCATGTAAATCAGATTAATCTCTCACGTTCAAAGGTTGTTGTTGCTGAAGTGAGTTTTGGAAATATGCTTCTCGATTTCAGCAATACGCCGGCTATCGTACCTTCTGTGCGCGGAAGCGTTGGAGCGGGCAACATGATCATTCTGCTCCCCGACGATTCGGTCCCTGTTAGAGTGACTGTAAACGAATCATGGTTATGCAGCATGAAGCTTTCAAGGGGCCTAAAAAAAACTGGGGAGTATACCTATTCGAATGCGGCATACGAGAAAAATTCAAGAAACGCCCTAACGTTTGATCTTGATGTCTCGATGGGTAAAATTGTCTTTAAGGAGAAATCAAGGTAGCCCCAGCGACATTGGCCAATTTCCTGTTGGCGACCAGTAATAATCCTTCTATTTTTGATACTTATCGAATCATCAACCCGTTAACGCGTGAATGCACTTTCTGTACGAGGAATTACCAAGCGGTATGCCAACCATACAGCGCTTGATCAGGTCGACATTACCGTTCCTGAACGATCCATTTACGGACTTTTGGGTCCCAATGGCGCAGGGAAAACAACGCTCATCCGCATCATAAACCAGATCATCAATGCCGATTCTGGAGAAATCACACTTTTTGGCGAACGGCTTCGGCCTGACCACATCGGCGTAATTGGCTACCTGCCTGAAGAACGAGGCTTATATAAGAAACTCAAGGTCGGGGAACAGCTGATTTACTTTGCCCGACTCAAAGGGCTAAGTCACCACGACGCAGTAGCCAAAATCAAAGTGTGGCTGGACAAGTTTGAAATCAAAGACTGGTGGAACAAGAAGGTGGAAGACCTGTCGAAGGGCATGGCCCAGAAGGTACAATTTATCAGCACAGTCATGCACGAGCCAAGGCTGATTATCCTGGATGAACCATTCTCCGGATTTGATCCGGTCAATGCCCAACTGATCACTGAGGAAATATTGCAGTTGAAACAAAAAGGCTCAACTATCATTTTCTCCACACACCGGATGGAAACTGTTGAGGACCTGTGTGATGACATTGCCCTGATCAATAAGTCCAAGCGCATCCTGGAAGGGACCAAGAAGCAAGTAAAAGAACAATTCAAGACAAATACGTTTGAGGTCACCCACAGGGGCTCATTTCAATTTGCAGACGGCCTCTACGAGCTAGTCGGTCAGAAACTAATCGACAACGACCTGCAGTACTCACTTGTAAGAATGAAAACGGAGGGCAGCCCAAATCAGCTTATCCAGGATCTGACCCGCGTTACGGAAGTATTTTCCTTTGCGGAGAAAATTCCAACGATGAGCGAAATCTTTATCACACTTGTAAAAGGAGAAAGCCATGAATAAGATCTGGTTGATTATACAACGCGAATTTCTGAACCGGGTCCAGAAAAAGTCATTTCTTGTAGCGACTATATTGGTGCCGCTCATTTTCCCAGCGCTGATGGCTGTGCTCGTCTACGTGGCTGTGGAGCAGAAAAAAAATGCTACCAAGGAAGTCATTCTCTACATCGATGAAAGCGGCTACTTCAAGCCCGACACCTCCAAGTTTCTTTTCAGCCCATTCCAGGGAAATGTCGAAGACGGCAAGCGGGCATTCGAAGCGTCAGAGAACTTTGGCCTTCTCTATGTTCCAAAATTTGAATTGGCGACCCCCGGAGGAATCAAACTCTATACCAAGGTCAATCCAAGTCCATCGGACATTTCAGATATCGAAAAGATATTTGAAAATCATATCCGCGACCTCAAAATGGAGCAGCTCAATATTGATCAGGAGATGCTCAATAAACTCAAGACGAATGTGGAGATCGATGTGAAGATCTCGCAAGGCGGCGTAGAAAAATCATCGGATAGCAAAGTGGCCGCTGGCATCGGAATGGGCGCAGGTATTTTGATGTACATGTTCATTTTCATTTACGGAGCTCAGATCATGCAAGGAATCATTGAAGAGAAGATGAGCAAAGTGGTGGAGGTAATCGTG
>JANNAZ010000392.1:0-7325 GCA_031384895.1 Cyclobacteriaceae bacterium
CCGGCAGACTCGTGGAGGATTCCAACTATCCCTCATTTTCCGTGAGGAACCTTGGGGAAGCGGGCGGTGATTGAGATGACGGGCTCACCTTGCCTGCCCTCGAAGCCTCTCTTAAATCAGCGTGGCAGGCAATTTAGATAATCAAACTGTTTACTAATGCTTTCCGTAAGGTGACTCGTCTGCATCATTCAAAATGCCATCGTTATCCATATCCGGGTCAGTGGCATTCGGAATTCCATCTCCATCGGTATCCACGTCAACTTCATTTCGAACACCATCTCCATCCATGTCTGAATCATTTTGATTGAGCTTACCATCACCATCGATGTCTTCATCCTCAGCATTCACCATTCCATCGCCATCAACATCTGCATCAGTTGAATCCGGAATGCCATCGTTATCCAGGTCTGTATCATTGTCAGAAGATTCATTCTCGTCCAGGATCCCATCGTCATCATCGTCGTTGTCATTGGCGTCTGCTATCCCGTCACCATCATCGTCCATATCTTCATTATCCGGATTTCCATCATTGTCAGAATCTCCATCATCATCATCGGAACTGTCCGGCTCACCGTCGCCATCATCATCCGAATCAGTAGCGTTCAACACACCATCGCCATCCATATCAAGGTCGTCCTGATTGTCGGTGCCATCGCCGTCCACATCGCTGTCGTCTGAATTGGTAATATCGTCACCATCCACGTCTTCATCTTCGCTATTTTCAACAACATCCGCATCAGCGTCGCCATCCGCGTCTGCATCCTCACCATCCAGGAAGCCGTCACCGTCGATGTCGTCATCCGCGGCATTTAATTCACCATCCCCATCCACATCGTTCTCCGGGAAAACGGTAAGGGAAACCTCAGCGGTTACTTGTCCCGATCCATTGGCCGTTAAGGGTACGGATGATGTCGCATTATTGTTAATGTTTCCATTCTTGCCATTGACAACGCTCAGAAAATAGGTGTGCCCAGCTTCCAAGCCGGTAAACGTAACGTTTCCTGTTGTGCTGAGTGTTTGCGTTGCAGCAGCAAATTTGCTGTTGTTCATATCCACTCCGTTATTAAACAAAACGGCCAATGCCCCATTTGCTTTAGTATCGGAAACGACTTCCTTTTGGCATGAAGTCATCATGAAAATTGAAACTACAAGACCAACTAAAATAGAGGAGGCACGCGTCCTGGGAGTATTTGTTGCAAATCGCTTCATGATTTTTGGTTTAGAACCGCATGATAAAGATACAAAAAGGGCAGATGCTGAATTCCGCAATCAGCTTCACACTTTAATAGCTAGGCGCCCCACAAGGTGACCCAAGTTAGCTACGCTTTATCGCTCGCCATTCACTGATTTCCAAGATCCTGACCGGATCATGACTTAAATCATCAAAATATTCGAGCGCAGCCTATTGGGATAAACCCAAACGGGGCTATGTTTGCACTGTTTAGAATAATTACAAATAAGGAATAATATGCGCTTTTGCCTTCTTCTGGCCCTTTTTGTTGGCCTTTTTAGTGACCTTCTTGGCCAATCCGCTGTCGTCAGTGGCACCATTCAAACTGCGGAGGGCCAGCCCATTGAATCGGCCAATATCTGGATCAAGAACACAGATGTCGGGACCGTTTCAGACCAACAAGGAAAATATGGTATGCGTATTCCCGAGGGAAATCATGTCCTTACCGCCTCCATAGTTGGGTATAGCAGTCGCGAGCAAACCATCACCATCAAGTCTGGCGAAACGCTCATTTTGAATTTCACACTGGAAGAATCATCCAATGAACTTAATGAAGTCGTCATTACTGGTGTAAGGGCCATTACAGGGATGGGCTACCTGGCCGAAGTAAATGACCAGGTGATCTATTCAGGAAAGAAGACTGAAGTGCTGCTGTTAGACAGCTTGGATGCCAACACAGCACAAAACAATCCCCGTCAGGTTTTGGGCAGAGTGCCCGGAGCTAATTATTCCGAAACCGAAGGCAGCGGCTTCCCATCGAATGGAATAGGATTCAGGGGATTGAATCCCTCTCAATCCATTGAAACCAACACCCGGCAAAACGGCTACAACATAACCGGGGATCTTTACGGATATCCTGAATCATATTATTTACCTCCCCTGGAGGCGGTTCAACGGATCGAGGTGATTCGAGGCGCGTCCTCGCTGCAATACGGGCCCCAGTTTGGCGGGGTCATAAACTACATCATGCGCAAAGGCAATACAAACAAACCCGTTGAACTCATCACCCAGCAAACAGGAGGGAGTTTTGGTATGTTCAATTCATTCAATGCCGTGGGAGGTCAAATCGGAAAGCTGAACTACTATGCTTACGGCCAATTTCAAACCACGCAGGGGTGGCGACCCAATTCAGACTTTAACAAGTTTAATGGCTTCGCCAGTCTGGAGTATCGTGCTTCCGAAAAAGTAAAATTGGGAATTGAGTACTCCCTGCTGCGCAACCGCATTCATATGCCGGGCGGACTAACGGACAGTCTGTTTAATGCCGATAGCAGGGCATCAACCCGCACACGGAACTGGATGACCTCGCCCTGGAATATTGTAACCGCCACGTTGGATTGGAAGGTTTCGAAAAATACATCATTCAGCGTAAAATCTACTTTCAATTCAAGTTCCAGAAGTCTCGTCTGGAGAAATGAAGATGGAGGACCCCAGGCCGTAGACAGTATTGACCCGGTCACCGGAGAGTACACCAATCGTGAGGTTGGAAATGAAGACTTTCAAAGTTTAACCACCGAGATCAGGTTGCTTTCCCATTATCGCTTGGGCAAAACAGCCTATACCCTGGCAACGGGTGCACGGTTCTTTTCTGGTAAGATGAAGCGGCAAGGCGGGGGCGAGGGCACGACCGGTACCGATTTTGACTTGACTTTAGTGAGTCCAGGCTGGGGATATGATCTTGATTTCTCCACGACCAACTTCGCCCCATTCATTGAAAACACCTTTCGATTTGGAGATCGGTTTTCGGTCACGCCCGGATTGCGTTATGAACTCATTCAATCCTCCATTAAAGGATACAATTCCAACGAAGCCGGAAATGGAACGATCAATTCCGATGAATCCAGGACAAGGCATATTTTTCTTGCGGGCGTAGGCCTGCAATTCAAAACAACCTCCTCGACCAATATCTATGCAAACTGGTCACAGGCGTACCGACCTTTTGATTACTCCAGCATTACCCCCCTGGGCACCATTGCCTCCGTAGATCCCAACTTGAAGGATTCAAAAGGTTACAATGCCGATATCGGCTTCCGCGGATCAGTCCGCGACTACCTTACTTTCGATGTAGGCGGCTTCTATTTGCAATATGATAATCGGGTTGGCGTCATTGAAAAGCCGGATGCCCTTGGCGTTCCCCGCCCCTACCGGACCAACATTGCCAACAGCGTTCACAAAGGACTGGAGGCATATCTTGAGTTCAGTCCGGTGCATTACTTTTCTGACGATAGAAAATGGAACCTAAGTTTCTTCAACTCACTTGCAATTATTGACGCTACGTATGTTTCCGGTGAGTTCACGGGCAAACTCGTTGAATATGCACCAACCAGTATTATTCGCTTTGGCACCACGCTGGCCATCGGAAAATTCTCGACCACTTTTCTCTTCAGCCAAACCGCGAAGTCGTTCGGGGACGCTGCCAATTCACCGCAACCCTCACCGGACGCTGTAGCAGGGCCTATTCCAGCGTATCAGGTGATGGATTGGTCAAGTACCTTAACCTTCCGGAATTACCATATCAAATTCGGGATAAATAACCTTTCCGACAGCCGGTATTTCACCAAGCGCACTGATGAATATCCAGGCCCGGGCATTATCCCGTCGCAGGGCAGAAGCCTCTATTTTGGAGTCGGGGCCAGATTCTAACCACCGGATTTGTATTCCTGAAAAGTCTGCACAACCTTCGATGCGGGAAAAACTGTGCAAGCTTTAACAAACATAGAGAATCAGTTAAGCAGCAAGGATTTGTTTGATGCCTTTAAGATCCAATTGGCCAGGGATTTTGAAACAGGCAATTTTTCGGCTGATTTTGTGGCGACACTTAAGCCCGATTATCTCGGAATCCGCAAAACAATTGAGTTTGAACTGCAGCGCAATGAAAAAAAGACCGATTCTGGTTTAATGCCCTTGCTTTACCGAATTGATATTAGTGAAGCTCAATTGAAGCGCTATTTAACCGGCCGCCCGGACGAAAATCACTTGGAGGTTATCGCCGAACTGATCATCAAGCGTGTATTGCAAAAGGTTATTATCAAGCAATACTACAAGAAGAATGAAGATTTGTAAAGGCGTTAGCGGACCGGCGCCGCCTTACGCGGCACACGCTCTGCTGCCATCGCCGCGTGATAGACATACGACGCCATGATCGTCGCATTCTTCATGAGGTCCTCGGGCTGGATCCCTTCGAGAAAGTCGAGGTTAGTGTGCCCCGCTGTGCCGGGCTCGGTTCCCTTTCCACAATTCTCATTTTTTCCGTGAGCAAAATGATGTTCATTAATTTTTCCATTGCAAGTTAATTCCAGATAGCAGAAGTTGAACCTGCAACTTCACTCTGGAGCTATTTGACGCTTCTTCAACTTTTCTCCTATTTGACTATACCTAGCTTGTTCTCCATTAATTATATATTTTTTTCCCTTTGTAACAGCCGCTCCGACAGCGCCACCTACTAAAGCCCCTCCGACAATCCAATTTACAATATACTTATTTTGATAATCTGGGGCTAAGCTTGCCATTACCACGGCAACTGAAACACCTAAGGCTATCCCTGAAATGATACCTGTTGAGGCATTTCCCTTCCGTATTACTATTGATTTTATTCTTGAAACTTCAACAATTTGTGAGTCTATTGCTATAGCTGCTTTTTTTGACTTGGGATGAGTTCTCAATTCAATTGAACTTTCATTTACCTTATATAAAATCCCTTTCGTATTTTTTCCACTAATGAAACGTACAACAGCGGTATATGGCTTCTTTATTTTTACCTCTTGTGCATGTGTATGAATTTGGGGAACAAGTAGAAAGAGCAGTGAAAGACAGGTAATAACTCTGGTAGGTATAAATGAGTGACTGAATGTTTTCATAAGGTTCGATTTGCGTCCAGGAAGTTGCCATATCCACGAATTTCTCTGCAGGTGGGTAGTAGGTATTTTTTAAGCATCCTTATCAAGTTGAAGAATACTCTGACGAAGATAGCCTTTGTGACTGACTTATAATCTCGCCATAAAACCAAAAGAAACTTTAATCAGTATTGATTGCAAGGTTTAATATCTGCGAATTTAAGCCGTTCATTGATGTTTCAACCCTCCCAGCTTCGTTTCCGTTCTGGTTCCTTCTTTATCAACAATTGTCATATGAGGGTAAACAGGCTGCAGGCGAAAGAAATGGAAACATCCCTTTACATGGGCAGCCCCAGGGATTCTGCTACCGGGCCGACAGCGCCTTCCGCGGCACACGCTCCGCCGCCATCGCGGCATGATAGACATACGACGCCATGATCGTCGCGTTCTTCATCAGGTCATCGGGTTGAATCCCCTCGAGAAAGTCGAGGTTCGTGTGCCCAGCCGTGCCGGGCGTACGATCCTGCAAAAACTGGAACCCTGGGAGGCCCACATCGTCAAATGCTACATGGTCGGTGCTGCCGAGGCTCTGGTTGGAGACCATCGTCATACCGAGATCGCGGAACGGCTCCATCCAGGCGGTGAGCATCGCGCGCGCGGCCTCGTTGCCTTGAAGATAGATGCCGCGGTACTGCCCGGCGCCGTAGTCCTGGTTGAAGTATGCTGACAACAGTTCGTATTCTGGCTTCACGCCGACTGGGTCGCCCGGGTCGCCGAAGTGCTGCTTCACATAGGCGCGCGAACCGAAGAGGCCCTGCTCCTCACCCGACCAGAGCGCGATGCGGATGGTGCGACGTGGCTTCACGCCGAGTGCCTTGAGGATACGGACCGCCTCAAGTGCGACAGCAGTGCCTGAGGTATTGTCGCTGGCATTGGGGCTGCCATGCCAGGTGTCGAAGTGTGCGCCGACCATCACGACGCCGGCCTTCGGATCGGTGCCGGGAATTTCCCCGACGAGGTTCAATGCTTTTTCCACACGGTCGCCGATGCGATTGCGAATCTCCACCTCCACTTTCACGGTGATTCCACGCTTAAGGACGCGGTACATCCGGTTGTAGTGTTCCGGCGTCACTGCGAGGATAGCGGGTGAGTTGCGCATCCCTTCCGCACTCCATCCATCCTCGCGCGAGCCGGGACGCGAGTAGCCAGGTACGATCGCCATGCGGTTACCGTCGGTCTGGAGCACAACCGCGACCCCTTCGCTCTTGAAGAATGTCATGCGCTCGACGGCAGTAACGAGCACCGGGTTCTGAATCTTGCGTGGCGTGGGCCGGGGCGGGACGATCGTTATCTTCTCAAGTGCCGCCAGGTCTTCATCGGAGTAGCGCGACACACCGTTTGTGAGCGTTGCGAGGTCGATGATCGCAGGATTGGAAATGAGTACCGCCTTCCCGCGCAACTTGCCACGTAGTGCTTCGAGATCTTCACGCGTCTGCAGGTCCACGATCATTGCCTCTGCGTTGACCTTACCATCGGTACCGGCCGTGTGCGCGACAGGGTAGGCAGTTAGCGGCATGTAGTCGGGCTCAACCATGTGCGCCGAAACATACTCGTTGTCCCACGTCACGCCGTAGTCCATGTAGGGTTCGCTCGCCACGTTGGAGAGGCCCATTCGTTTCATCTCATCCAGTGCCCAGCCCTGAGCCCGCTGCATGTCGCGCGACATCGTGAGGCGTGCACCGAGCACGTCGACGATGTAGGATTCGTACTCCATCACCTTCGACCGCTGGAGACCTTCCTCGCGGATGCGGGCGACCATCGACCAATCGACGGACGGTGTTTGTGTGAATGCAGTGGCGATCGTCAGGACAGTGGTGAGGGCGATAATGTGTGTGACGCGGCTGGTACGAAAGGACATCATAGGCTTCGGGGTTGAAATCAACTTAATGGTTGAAGGGTTCTGCTTTTTTGACTTTATAAATAGCCTCCGTGAGTTCAAGTCAGCTATTGGTTGGATAAAAATAGTTAAAAAGAACGCCAGGCTTGGGTCAAATGTGCGAGGGTGCCGGCGGGCCCGTTCCGGATTCGGTATAAACAGGTAGAACTTGGTATAAATCGGTAGAAACTGGTAGTAACGGGTAAAACTTTGCACAACTTTTCACTTGCGCTCAATCCTAACCAGCACAAAGCAGCCAGCCATCAGGTAAAAGCAGCCAGCCGTCAGGTAGCGCGCAGCCGGAAAGCAGCCAGACATCTCACAC
>JANNAZ010000421.1:0-7977 GCA_031384895.1 Cyclobacteriaceae bacterium
CCCTCAGCATGTGGGAAGGCAGGGGTGTTGGCGCTGACACGGTCGTTGGCGGTTGAGTGGGCTAAGTATAAAATCAGAAGCAACGCGATAGCGCCGGGCCCATTCCCGACTGAAGGTGCATGGAGCAGATTGATGCCGGGAGAGTTGGTGAAGAAGTTTGATCCTGCGGCGCGGATTCCATTGAAGCGGGTGGGTGAGCATCAGGAGTTGGCGAACCTGGCGGCGTATTTACTTTCCGATTACTCAGCTTATATCACCGGAGAGGTTGTGACCATTGATGGTGGTGAGTGGCTACGGAATGGTGGGGAGTTCAGTTATCTCGAGGACTTGAAGCCGGAGATGTGGGATATGTTGGAGAAGACGAGGGGGAAAGGGTAGCCATTCAGATGGAGCGAGCAGTCTGGAAGCTCCTCAGCTAATTGAAGTCTTCCTTAGAGAAGTCCATTTAAGCGAGCATAGTCCTCGAAGTCAATGCAAAATTCAAAGGTTCTTTTGTCTTCTTGCGAGCGTGACTTCTTGAAAAGCGGTCGGTTCTCATTGGTGATATAATTAAACTTCTTATTAATCGATATGATAATATCACTCCGGTGCTTCTTTTGAACATCGACGCCCTTTTCAGACAGTCCAAGAACGCGATTAATATCATCAATGGAAGTCGAGAGGGAATTCGAAGAATTTTCAAAAGTGAGCCGGATCAGATCCTTCTCCTTCTTAGCAAATAAAGTCGGCACACTGAGTTGCATCTCATCCATTGGCCTCTTGGTTGATTTTGTCCACCAGCGGCCAACTCCAAACCCAAGGATCAAGGTCAAGGCAAACGTCAAGAAGTACAACTTCAAGCTATCACTCTTAAAGTTTAGACTCTTTGATCCAGTTTCGGAATTCCCTTCATAAATCGTTTTGGGGGTTTCCCGGAAATCACCCATACCAATTTTGACTTTATCTACTCCATTTCCATAAATGACAATTGTTGAATCAGAGCAATACATCAAAGAACCAGAGTTCTCGTATGATCTGATTTCTTGAGCCTTAGACAAATTCATTTCCAGAATTCTATTGGTTCGAAAGTCTAGGAGGTAGAAGAGATCCCGCTGACTGTCGGCTGCCCTTGCTAATAGGCCAAATGGTGTTTGGACAAATTCTGAAAGGTCACTGGACAGGGAGCTTATACCAAGGGTAGTCCATTTCTTGCTTGCCATACTCAGAGCACAGACAGAGTCAGTCCCAAGTGTCTTGCCAGGCATACGGACAACAAATAACCGACCTTGTTGATGATCAAACCACGATCGTACAGCCATAGGGTTTACAATCTGAATCGGCACTTCACGGTCTAATTCAACAAGTTCCCATTCATGTTTATCAGGGAGATAAGCTCTCAACTGACCATTGTAACGCCAAAAGCCATATCCACCAAACGAATAGATCGTGTCATGGAAGGCAAAGTGAATCGCGCCGAAATTGTTACCAAAGAATATCGTTGAATCAATCCTCTTTGCTTGAAAGTTGTATTCATTCTTGAACACTTCATATATCCTCCCAGTTCCTTCAACCAGGATAAACAGTCCGTGAGAAGTTCGAACAATTTTTTGTGTGGGCCCAAATTTCTCTTTAGCAAATGGTATGTCAGTTATTTCAAGGGTGTGTGTTCTTGTAGATGAGAAAACGACGTCTGATATCAAGCCGGAGTCATCCAGAATTTGATAAATAAAATCATGGGGTACTCGGATATCCTGCCCATAGGACATTGTGCTAACAAGCACGAGAAATAAACGAGCAACTGGATGAGTCTTCATTTCGATTGCAAAAATACCAATAACAGTGTTGTTGACTCTCAAAGTGGTGAAAAATAGGTAATTCACCAATCTGTACGCTATTGGTTCTCACCACCTTAGGTGCCTTCAGCCTATTGTCCTTAATGCCACCTGTTTCTTTACCAAGTTAGTCACATTGTCTCGGGTTAGGAGCCTGAGATAAGTGAATTTTGGAAAACAGATCATCTGAATAGCAAGAGAAATCCGCCAAACATAGACATCTCCTAAGAGTTGAGTAATGGACTACTACATATATCAGAATTGGAGAGCTCATAACCAAGTACGGTACACCATTCACAGGTGGAATTGCAGGAACTGTCACGATGGGAGAGGTAATCATCCGATGGCAGAACATGGAAGAAATGGCGTATGGATTGGACCATTCAAAACCCAGCGGTTGGTAAGTAGCTATGTGAATCGGGTTGCTATCCCTAACGAGCATGTAGTCAGATGTGCAAGATGTCTAGATATCAGGCGAGCCCCCAGATAAATCAAAACCTTCCTATGAGTCCTTTAAGTACACTCTTTACTCAACCAAAATGGATCCACCGCAGTCTGGTAACCACTTTGATGGGAATTGCTTGTCTCGCGTGCACAAATTCGCCTGTCGATCCAAAGGGATCTCCAAAGACCTTGCCGACCCTTGAAACCGTAGACATAGTTCAAATCTCAATTAGCGAAGTAATCACAGGTGGACTTATCCAAGGTAATGGGGGTTCAGCCATCTTCAGCAAAGGAGTCGTATGGTCCACATCCTCCGGGCCGACCATTGACTTGCCAAGCAAGACCATCGACGGTTCCGGCGATGCCAACTTTGTCAGCCGTATTACCGGATTAAGTAGTAATACCAATTACTTTGTTCGGGCTTATGCAACCAATGAGGTTGGGACCAATTACGGTAACCAACTCACCTTCCAAATCAAATCATTGGCCACTATAGAAACAGCGGCGGTTACGCAAATCACAATCGATGGCGCAATTTCTGGTGGGCTGATCGAAAGTTCAGGAGGTTCACCTGTCTCCGCTAAAGGCGCTGTCTGGTCCACATCTCCTGGACCAACTATCTCGTTACCAACAAAGACAATGGATGGACCAGGCTGTTGCAATTTTGTCAGCTATCTAACAGGGCTAAATAGCAACACGACATATTTCGTTCGCGTCTATGCAACCAATGAAGTCGGAACTTCCTATGGCAATGAACTTAGTTTTGTTACCGGCCTATACGATTTAGAAGGACATCGTTATGAAACAGTTCAGATTGGCACGCAGATATGGATGGCCGAGAACCTTAATACATCAAAATACCGCAATGGCGATCCAATCTCAAATGTGGGCTCACAACCTGAATGGGAGGGATTGGTATCTGGGGCCTGGTGTTACTACAACAATGACTTACAATTCGCCGAACCTTATGGAAGGCTATACAACTGGTTCGCAGTAACTGATCTCAGAAAGCTCTGTCCTGCAGGGTGGCACGTTCCGATTGATCAAGAATTGACCAGTCTAACTGATTTCCTTGGTGGTGAAGGGATCGCTGGCGGCAAAGTCAAGGTCGCTGGCACCAGTTATTGGAATCCTCCAAATGCAGGCGCTACCAACGAATCAGGATTCAATCATTATCCAAATGGCTATCGAGGGGTTGGTGCAAATTTCAAAAACCTAGGTATAAGCGGATACGTGTGGAGCTCTACCGAATCTGGTCCAAACACTGCATTGATCCGTGGCGCCGTGTTTGATGTTACAATTTTTTTTCATTATGGAAATCCTTCGAAAAGGGATGGCTATTCTGTTCGATGTTTAAAAGACTAGGACTGACGGTTTCGAGGCAGCATGATCTTGGGTGTTATCAGCGCATCCGGGGATACCATGGCGTGCTCCTTTGCACGTAGGCATGTAAACACTTTGGCTTTAACACATCAACACCTGTCGTGGGGTTTCCAAAAAGAAAACCCCGACAGTTTCCCGTCGGGGTTCTCAATAAAGTCAGGCGACCCTGACAGCGGCATCGGAGCAGGCTCGGATTTTATCGGACTAAGGCGGGCTCCCAGGTGTATCCTCCTTTAGTAATAAAGAACCCTTCCCCGTTAAAGGAAGGGTTCTTTATAAGTCAGGCGCCGGCACTCCTGCAAATGTGCTGCTTTGATCATTATCTCACGTTAACAAAGTTGTGCTACTTTCTGTTTTGTAAATTCAATCCCAAAAGCTATCCTTGCTCCAATGAAAACACTCAACATCACCTACTGGGTCTCTACCAGTTTGTTTGCGCTTTTCATGGGAATGACGGGCGTTCAGAATCTCCTGGTCACGCAGGGGTCCATTGATTTGATCACCACCGACCTGGGCTACCCGCTGTACATCATTCCCTTTCTGGGAATCGCCAAGATCCTGGGTGCGCTCGGAATTGTACTTCCTGTCCCTCCCCGCCTGCGCGAATGGGCCTACGCGGGACTCTTCTTTGATTTTATCGGGGCCATCTATTCCGGTATTGCCGACAACGGTTTCGACCCGATGATGCTCACCTTGCTTGTTCCCTTCGCGTTGATGGGATTATCCTACGGAGCACATCACCGACGACTGGAGATCCGGCGTCAAGTTGGATAGGACACTTGAGTCTGATTGCTTAATCAAATTTTTCAAGATTGATCTGCATGGTTTTGGTCTGCAGTTCATAGTCAATAGGAGTTCACCGCACTGAAACCCACCCGCATCCCGGCGTTATAATTAAGAATGCGTATTGTTCAAACGACTCCACCCAGCATTGCATAGTCATCACGGCAATATCGGGCGCCTTCATCGGCCGGCCTACCGCCAGGATTTCAATAATTATTTCCCCAAGTTTCAAAAGAATGCAGTGTTAAAGCGCAGAAAAGATTCTGAGTACCCAGACACTAGTTCTCTTTGTGTCTTCACGTCTTGGTGGCTGAGAACCGCGCAGCGAAGGAATCCCTGCTAAATCCAGAATCCAGGGGAAACCACCAAGCCTCAGGTTTCCAATTTCGTTTTTCAATCTTTCAGCGCCCCCCGCCTAACAGCCCCTCTTAGCCGGCCACTCGTTTCAATCTCCGCTTCCGTTCCGGTCTTACGGATGACGTCTTGCTTCTTCGCGGTTTAGCATCCTCTTCAATGACCTGCTTGATCGGTTTGTAGTGAATGAACGGCACCTGTCCGATGGCGATGGAAAGCTCTATAAGTTTCTTGAGCGTGTAGTTGAAGTTGCCTTTCAGAATTTGCGATATGTATCCCTTGGTTACGCCGAGGCGTTGGGCAAGTTCGGTTTGGTTGAGATTTTCCCTTTCCATAAATTCCACGACCTGGCGATAGAGTTCATTCTGTGCATCTTCAAACCAGTATTCCGGGGAGTGTAAGACACCTTCGCGTGTGAGCATGCTTTCTATGGTTTAGATTGTAAATGGCTTTCCTTAAGGAGCCGGAATCTCCGGATGTCTTTCTTCTGACTCCCTTTCTTTCCGGCGAAGACCAGAATATGTCCATCCTCCTTGATGACGTAAAACCGCAAATCCCCTTTCTTTATTTCATATTCCTTTATCTGCTCCCCGTGTGGCGTAATCTCCCTGAACTTCTCGCCCGGCAGTCGCTGAAAATTGGCTACCTGGTTTATGATGTTGATAGCACCCGAAAGTTGTTTCGCCAGGTTGCCATCTTTAGCGAGTTGCGAGCAAAACTGATCATACGGACTAACCCCATCCACGACCAGTTTGCGAAAGGGTATTCTTCCGCAGACCTCGCTCATTACACCCAACGTAAATCTACGCACAATAGTTTAGTTATAGCTATACTTGAAATGCTTCTTTCAACACAATTTGCGCCTTCCCGTCACTTGGTGTATAATTTTCTATTGACGTATTACAGGACAGATTTGCCGAGGCCGCAGTAGATCTCGGAACCTGAAACCTGTTACCTGGAACCTGTGACGTGCCACCTACCACCGACTGACTCACCGATTACCGACCTACCGATTGCCGTCTTGTATCCCTCTCGCCCTCTGCGAATTTCACTCCGCGATCTCTGAGGTTAAGTTCCAGTGCTTTTGTACATGGTCAACTTTACACGGCTCTCAGCAGGTGTAGAACGCTAATCGGTATTGCCTTGAAAAAGAAAATCCTTATGTCCGACGTCATCCAGGATCAAAGGCTTCTGGACTTTTATCGGGAATGTAAGGCAGTTTAGGTTTGACTTAGGAGACATTAAAATACGCAACTATCTCGCACCATTCTAACCGTGACTTGGCTGAAGCGTTACAAAGAAGACTACTCCAAGTACATTCGATGAGGGCATCACCAAGCTGAAGGAAATCCAGCGAGGATGGGTGAATTATTTCCGGATGGGAAGCATTCACAACAAACTCAAAAAGCTGGACAGCTGGCTACGCAACAGAATTGAGGTATTGCATGTGGGAAGACTGGAAGAAAACCGAACGGAAGAGAGCGAATCTTATTCGACTCGGAATTCCGCCAGGTCAAGCCTATGCATGGAGTAAAACAAGGATGGGTGGCTGGGCCGTTGCTCAAAGCCCTATCATGGTAACGACCATCACGCTGAAGCGGTTGATCCAAAGAGGCTACGAATCCTTGCTCAGTTATTACGAAAGTATTTCTCCACAACTTAATGAACCGCTGTATACGAGGCCCGCTTGGCCTGCCCTGAGGAACGAAGGGTACAGTGGTCATGCCTACGCAAGGCTTCGGCAGATAAATGTGAGAGGCGAACCTCATCAGCTAATTCTGGTGGGGCCGTCTACTCGATTGGCGGTAGTTATTCACATCATGTTCTCTATCATAGTCTCTCCATCTCCATAAATTCTTACTAGTTTGTAATTCCTGTTAGTGAATTCAATCTTAACTTGGTTCAGGTTAAAAATATTTTCATTTATAGGTCTTTTTGTCCACGGGTTGTGGTAAAGAGTCAGGTTGGGCTCCCGTACGTTCCATAAATTCAATCTCTTTGTCAATAAGACTCCAGATACAGATGTGTTTTTGTTCTTATTGAAGAAGCCTGATTTCTTGGTGTCACCAATTAGTGCCTTCAAAAATTCATATTCGGTCAATCCAATCTCCAGCGAATTTAGAGCTATGATGTAGGGCACTCCGTTTACTTCATAATTACGAGTTCTCTTCTCATTCAGCGCTTGTGCTAAATATTTAGGTGATTCAATAGACATTAGCCCACCAATAAATAGTCCAATGTTGTCGGTTGACTCTATAAAGATTTCAGTCGGTTTAGCTTTGAAAGAAACTTGAATTTCCCAATCATCCACAGAAATTAATTGTTCTTCAGAAAAATTCTCCTTTCTCGCGTTCAGAAGTTCCTGTTCGTAATCTAAAAGATTCACTTTGCTTTTTATAATCCTTAGTAGCTTACCCTCGGGAATAGGATTTGGTCCCGCTTTCTCGACTTCAATCTTGATCCAATACTTTAGATTTTCTTCATTTAATTTCTCGTGCAATCGATTTGAATTCTTATGTACGGGGTCTTTTGATATTGAATCTCCCGAGATGGTACATTCTAAAAATATGGTTTCGTTTGTAGAAGTGACAATTTTAAAATCAGGAATTTTACCTATTGTGTTCCTTGTTGTCTGAAATCCCAATGATAAGCAAAGGTTATAAACGAATAATTCGAATAGCGCTCCGGCATGATGCTCTGTCACTTTAGATTTAAAGCGTCCAAGAAACTCATTCAGCTTATCCTTAGGAAATCGGTCAAACCAATGTTCTATTAACTCACGACATTTAATTGTGTCAGGTTTCTTTGACGAACAAATTAATTCGTAGTCAGATGCAGGTTTCCTATTCTTAGGTATTTCAATGTCGTCAAAGAGTCTCATTTGAATAATTACCGCCAACGTCTGGCTATAAGGCGTGCCGACAGCCCAAATTAATAATTAATCATCAAACTCTGGCGACATGACCTAAAGGCTACGATCACATCGTTGACATAGACCTGAAAAACTTCTTTGATGAAGTGGATCATTATATTCTGTTGCAACGTTGCAACGGCTTAACTGCTCTGTTCGGAATGGGAAGACCTGCCCGCCGTAGCCTGGGCGAAGGCGGGGGTGGTCCCCAAAGTTTACCCCGATGTCTCTGAGGGGGTCCACCTGGGCGGATCACCTTCATGTCCAGAAAATAAAAAACCCCTAACTGAT
>JANNAZ010000434.1:0-1546 GCA_031384895.1 Cyclobacteriaceae bacterium
GGGCTAGCCCGCCCGCATGATTCATGAGCGTTTCTGCTGCAATCGCCAATGTGTGGGCGAGAGGCGATGGGGACGTAAGGCGTAAAGGGTAAGGGCGTGAGGGGGTCGAGCGGGATTCGCCTAACGCCTCACGTTTCACGCCTTACGTCCCCATTGCCGCGTGCCACTAGCCCCTCGCCTGGCTTCTATACGGTCCTGCAAGACGAAATAGCAGCAGGGCGATGACGGGGAGATGCATGAGCAGCCCGCTCATCCCCATGAACGATTCGCCGATCCAGAAGGTCATGCTGAGGTTGAAGGCCAGAACACCGTAATAGAGGCCGACGCCCAGCAGGAGTTGAGGCGTGGCTGACGGGGGAGGTGAGAGCGCGGGCAGTCGGCGTTCGAGCGGAAAATAGATGGCAAGGGAGATGAGCCCGACGACGGCCCATCCGACATAATTGGCGAACGGGACGCCGAAGTGCAGTCCTGGGTCTGGATAGTAATAAATCTTTCCCAGGAACCAGCGGTCGCCGCGGAGGGCTACCGGATCGATCACCATGTCGATAAAGGCAAACAAGAAGGCGGTCAGCAAGAGCACCGGCCAACTCGTTCGTGCGTTCATATCAAGATGGAGCGGTTTGAGTATTGGCCATGTGGAAGCAGAGGACGATCCGATTGGAAGAATGAAACAGAGCGCGACGCAATAGGCAGCGTAGAGAAGAAAACTGAATGAGATCGAGTCCATGAACGGGACGTCGAAGAAGTAGAGCTCCTGGCCCACCGTCGAGCCGTTGTAGTGGTACCATCCGAAGGGAATACCGGTGCGTGTCGAAGAAAATTCACAGACGAAGGCCGTAGCCCAGCTAATCAGCCAGAACCGCCAGGTTCGTGGCCAGCCAATCAGCTTGATCGCGGCGAACAAAAACGCAGCCAGAAAGGCGAAGACGTAGGGACGGAAGAGGATGGTCTTATAGAGAAGAGTAATCTGGTCCATCAGTTCTGAGTTATGAGTCTTGAGTTCTGAGTTGGCGAGGTCTCACAAGGCGAATTTAGCGTGGTCTTGAGGGTCGGAATGTTGATTCGATTGTTGCATCGCGCTCAGAGCTTGAAGCGTATGCGTTGAAGTTGCTACTTCTCCGGCAACTTAGAACTCATAACTCAGAACTCAAAACTCTCACGGCTACACATAGCCGTGAGACCTAAACCAGCGCACCGCTTTCTCAAGCGCAACCTCCGGCGGCGTCTGAGGGATGCCGAGTTCCCTGATCGCCTTGCTGCAATCGTAGTGCATTTTGTACTTGGCCATCTTCACGCCTTCAAGTGGGATGCGTGGCGGGTGGCCTGTGAGATTCGCGATCCATTGGTTGGCATAGGCTAACGGGAGAATTGCCAATCTGGGCAGCTTGATCGTGGGCGCCTTGATGCCGGTCAGGCGACTCAAGATCTCAAATACTTCACGCAGCATCAAATTCTTGTTGCCCAGAATGTAGCGCTCGCCGATCCGTCCCTTCTCCATCGCGAGCAGATGGCCGGCTGCCACGTCATCGACGTCCACGATATTCAT
>JANNAZ010000437.1:0-2002 GCA_031384895.1 Cyclobacteriaceae bacterium
GTCCTTTTCAAACTTGGCCTTCGACACGTGGAACTCGCTCTCAAAAAAACTTAGCACTTTGGCATAGTCAGCTGGACTAAGTTCGGTAGCCAGCGACTTGCCCTTTGGGAAATGAATGGCCTTATTCAATTCCATTTGGGCCTGATGATCCACCTGGTCCTCAATAGCAAATGTCTTACACAGTTTCAGGCGGTTTACTGCCTCTTTGGGCAAGTAAAATTCCTTCTCTCCGATGAACTTCAACGTGCCCATGATATAGGACCTGGATTTCAAGCCATTCCCGGAGATTTCCCACAAGATGGAATTCTGACCAAAACCACTAAGGGTAACGAATACAGAAGCAATCAGAATAAGTACTTTTTTCATGGGTGGGGTTGTTGGATAACAAAGGAATAATAATTCGATCAAAAATGGAAGTTAACCTCTGGGATAACGTTAAAGAAAGATGTTCCGATACACGCCCATGAGCACATTTTTATCTATTTTAACCCGGAATTACGAACCCCGTAATCTGCCATGAGTGAGGAATTGTTGAAGGCCATTATCCAGCTTTTTGCCATCGTGGCCAAGGAGCGAATAACCGATGATGAGCGCACCAACATCAAAGATTTTCTTTCCCTTCACCTCAACCAGGAAGGTACACGCTACTACCTGAACCTTTTCGACGAGTTTGTTAAGGCCAATCGTAAGGCTGCTGGGTCAGAATTGGCAAGCATTGATGCGGAGACGGCGCAGTTTGTCGATGACTGGGCCCACATCATGCAGATCTCAAAGAAGGTGAACCAGGCCCTCACCATGCAGCAAAAGGTGGTCATGGTGATCAAGATCATTGAATTGGTCTACGCTGATGGCCATATTTCTGAGCGCCAGGAAAACCTGATCTTTTATATCGGGGAAGCATTGAAGATCCCCATGAAGGACCTTCAAGCCATGCGGACATTCGTCAATGGACAAGATAGCGATGAGCTGAATTCGAAGAATATCCTTATTATCGATGAAGGATCTGGTGAGGTCAAGCATACGGGCCCCCGGATTGTTTCTAAAAACCTGACGGGCCTGATTGCGGTGTTGCGTCTGTCTGAGATCGAGACCTATTTTGTCAAGTACTTGGGCATAACATCCTTGTACATCAACAGCCAGCCGTTCAAAAGCAGAAAAGTAGAAGTCTTTCCGACAGGCTCAACCTTCCGCGGAAGCAAGATCGATACCATCTATTACAGCGACATTGTTGGAAAGTTTCTGCAAGAAGAATCGGGCTCTGAAATCAGTTTTGTCGCAGAACACATTTTCTATCATTTCAAGAGTGGCCGAGCTGGCTTGCAGAACGTTACGGTGTCGGAGCGGGGGGGCAAGTTGATTGGGCTCATGGGAAGCAGCGGATCGGGAAAGTCGACCATGCTAAATGTATTGAATGGATCGGAACGACCATCAAGTGGAAGAGTGCTTATCAATGGTATCGATATTCATGAGGACCCACAAGGCATCGAGGGCATTGTCGGGTTCATTCCCCAGGATGACCTTTTAATGGAAGACCTCACGGTCTTTGAAAACTTATACTACGCTGCGCGTTTGTGTTTTGGACATTTCAGCAAAGAGGAAACGGAGGAACGGGTTACCAAAGTCCTGAATAGCCTGGGGTTGTCGGAAATTCGCAATCTGAAGGTGGGGTCTCCATTACAAAAGACCATCAGCGGTGGACAGCGTAAGCGCGTCAACATCGGTTTGGAATTGCTGCGGGAACCAACCATTCTATTTGTGGATGAACCGACATCTGGCCTTTCATCCAGGGATTCTGAAAATATCATGGACCTACTCAAGGAACTCTCGCTTCGTGGCAAGATGATCTTTGTGGTGATTCACCAGCCTTCATCGGATATCTATAAGATGTTTGACACGCTGATCATCCTGGATGTGGGCGGGTTTCAGATTTATTACGGAAATCCAGTCGAGGCGGTCACCTATTTTCAGGAAATCATAAATGCCGCGACGAAAACCCCGGGGG
>JANNAZ010000002.1:0-5349 GCA_031384895.1 Cyclobacteriaceae bacterium
GTTTCGGGCAGAGAACTCCAACACCACCCGTCACCTGGCGGAATTTTGGATGATCGAGCCGGAGATGGCATTCTATGATATCAACGACAACATGCAGCTGGGGCAGGACTTATTGCAGTACCTGGTAAAATACGCGTTGGACAATTGTCGCGAGGATATTGAATTTCTTGACAAGCGCGCTGCCGAGGAGGAAGCTGCTAAACCACAAGAGCAACGCAGTGAGTTGGGGTTGATAGACCGTTTGAAATTTGTCACAGAGAATGAATTTCAAAAACTGACGTATACAGAGGCTTTTGACATCTTGAGAAATTCCAATCCAAATAAGAAAAAGAAGTTCCAGTACCCAATTGAGAATTGGGGTACGGATTTTCAAAGTGAGCACGAACGGTACCTGGTGGAGAAGCATTTTAAGAAACCGGTTATTCTCCGTGACTATCCAAAAGAAATTAAATCGTTCTACATGCGTCAGAACGACGATGGAAAAACCGTCGCGGCAATGGACATCCTATTCCCCGGAATCGGAGAAATCATCGGCGGTTCGCAACGGGAGGAGCGGCTCGACAGGCTACAGCAACGTATCCAGGAACTCAAACTCCCGGAGAAAGACCTGTGGTGGTACATTGAGCTACGCAAGTTTGGTTCTGCTCCACACAGCGGCTTCGGCCTGGGCTTCGAGCGGCTCATGCAGTTCGTCACCGGCATGACCAATATTCGTGATGTGATTCCCTTCCCCCGGTTCCCGGGGAATGCAGAGTTTTAATGTAACTAGGCCCTCTAACAACAAGACTTTCACCACATATGTCCACACTCCAACCTCAGGGCCAACTCATCCGATCGTTAAGTTTGTTTGCCGCCTTCATGCTGACGGTCAGCTCTGTCATCGGTTCAGGCATATACAAAAAAGTGGCACCGATGTCAGTGGAGCTGCTCTCTCCCAGCCTCGTATTGCTTTGCTGGGTACTTGCCGGACTGATTACCCTCTGCGGCGCCCTGAGCAACGCCGAGATCGCAAGCATGCTCGCCGACTCTGGCGGAGAGTATGTTTACTATCGCAAAATCTATAACCGCTTCTTTGCCTTCCTCTACGGTTGGACATCTTTTACGGTTATCCGCTCCGCTTCGCTGGCGTCAATCGGTTACGTTTTCGCTCAATCATTCAATGCACTGGTGCCTTTACCTCAACTCCCAGAGGCGTTAGCCAGCATTTCCCTGTTTGGGGTCTTTACCCCATTTCACAACTTCGGGGTCAAAGCGCTTACCATTGGACTCATTCTCGTGCTCACTATCATTAACTACCGTGGGCTCAAAGGCGGCGAGGGCCTTAGCCGCTATGTGCTCATCCTGGTAACAGCTGTCATTGCAATCATTGTGGTTCTCGGTCTTACGATTGGTGGCGGCAGCCTTCAAAATTTACAGACAGACGCGATCGGCTTTGTGGATCGGCCCTGGTACGACACTGACCTGATCAAGGCGATGTTTGCCGCCTTACTAGCTGCCTTCTGGGCGTATGAAGGATGGGCTACCACGGGATACCTCGGTGGTGAAATAAAGAATCCAAACCGCAACCTTCCCCTCGCACTCGTATTTGGAGTATTGTTTGTAATGGGTGTCTATGTTGCAGTGAACTTTACTTACTTGTATGTCTTGCCCATCGACCAGATCGTCGAAGTCGGAAAAACACAAAATACAATTGCTGCTGTAGTGGTCGTGCAGCACATCCTGGGAAACCCCGGAGTGCTATTCATATCTTTATTAATACTGCTTACCACTTTCGGAGCTACCAACACTACCGCGCTGATGCCGCCCAGGCTGTATTATGCGATGGCGAAAGAAGGCATGTTCTTCCGCGCAGCCTCCTACATTCATCCGGTATACAACACCCCTTCCAAAGCTTTTGTCATTCAGGCCATCTGGGCATCCGTGCTCGTCCTTTCGGGAAGCTTCGACCAACTAACGGATATGCTCGTCTTTGCCTCCTTTATTTTCTATGGAGCCACCGCGCTGGGGGTATTCATTCTTCGCCAAACCATGCCGGACACGCCACGCCCTTACAAAGCGTGGGGCTATCCGATTGTGCCGGCGCTTTTTATCCTGTTCTGCATTGCCCTTGTCATCATCACACTTATGGCAAAGCCGCGCGAAGCGCTGCTTGGTTTGGGACTTATGCTAACTGGGGTTCCCTTCTACTACTATTGGAGCAGGAAAATAAGTGTTAATGGGTAACCTTACTTTGTAAAGCCCGATAGCTTCTGTCATGTGGATTTACCACTGAGCCCCTGAGGGGCGGCATCTTTTATAACAAGGTGCGAATTGGGACCGCCTGCAACCTGTTGCTTGCGACCTGGAACCCCTCCTACTTCCGCTTCAACGCCAACAACGGAATCGTCCCCAAATAAGCGAGTGTGCGTGTGACGCTGAGAGCAAAGAGCTTTTCGAAAATACTCAGGTGATGGGTAAATGTCGTCAACAAGTCGGAATGCGTATCCTTGATAAACTGATCGATTGCCGCCGGGATATTTTCGTCAATGATAATCCGGAAGTCAAGTTTGTCATACTTGGCTTTTTTGATCAACTCATCTACCGCGTGACTGGAAATTTCTGTTTTCTTATCGAGTGCAGGAACGACGTGGATCATGTGGATATGCGATCCATAGATTCGCGCGAACTCAATCAGGATATCCAATTCTTTTTGAACATTCTTCAAATCTGAAGCATAAACGATCTTCGCAAGATTCTTGTACTGCGCCAGTTCCGGAATGGCCAACACGGGAACGTCACAGTCGTCGATCACTGACACAGCAGTACCTCCCATTCGCGCCTTTTTGATTGCCGATGCGCCGCGTGAACCCATGACGACCATGTTGGTTGGATTCTTTTCTGTGTAAGACAGGATAGCCCGTGCGACAGTGTGTCCTTGAACAGCCATGAAGCGGAGTGTATATTCTCCCTTGATCTCTGCACGGAGCTCCTTAATGATGACTTTCCCCTCCTCCTCGGCCGCGGTCCGCAGCATCTTTTCGATAGACTTCAATTTGAGATTTGCCTTGGATGGGCCTTCGATACGCACAACATTCAGCAAGGTGAAATCAGCATGAAGCGGCCCGCCAAGGCGCAGGGCGAACTTGATAGCAACTAACGAGAGTGGAGAAAGGTCAGTAAGGATGACAATTTTCGGAGGTTTCATAAGCAACTGAGGGTTCATTCAAAAGTAGCGTATTCCTCACCAAGTGCAAAAAAACAGGGACCTCAGCTGCGATCTCGTCTGTTTCGAACTTACTTTTGCCTCCGTCAAAGAAACACAGCCTTATGAAAACCATCAGCCCCTTCCTCATGCTCCTGTGCCTGGGTACATTCTCCGTCTTCGCCCAGCAACCACAGCCCGGCAAAGTGCTGGCCCATGTCAGCATTCTCGCCAGCGATAAGTTGGAAGGGCGCGGAACCGGAACAGCGGGTGAACGCGAAGCAGCCAAATACATCGAGTCACAATTCAAGAAGCTCAAGCTCAAACCACTTGGCGGCAACAAGACGTACCGTCAACAATTTGAATTTAAGGGCGGCCAGCATGGCGAGGGCGCGCCGGGCACGGCTAACAACTTGGTCGGCTTCCTCGATAACGGGGCAACGAATACCATTATCATAGGGGCACACTACGACCACCTGGGCCTGGGGGTGCAGGGCAGCTCCCTCGACGCCAACCCCAGCGGAAAGATTCACAACGGTGCAGACGATAACGCTTCCGGTGTAGCCGGACTCCTTGAACTGGCACGTTACTTCAAGACCAACCGCGTTAAAGAAAAAAACAATTTCTTGTTTCTCTGTTTCTCCGGCGAGGAACTTGGACTTTACGGATCTGACTATTATGTAGAGCATCCAGCCATGGATCTGGCGTCTGTTGATTTTATGATCAACCTGGATATGGTAGGTCGGTTTGATCCGAAAAACGGTCTATCGGTTAGCGGCTCCGGCACCAGCCCGGGATGGGAACCCCTGCTGAAAAAACTCAACAGCACAGAAGTGCCCATTACAACCGACTCATCCGGCACCGGCCCTTCTGACCATACTAAGTTCTATTTGAAAAAGATTCCCGTGCTGCACTTCTTCACGGGTTCGCACAGCGACTACCACAAGCCATCCGATGACGTCGACAAACTCAATGCCGAAGGAGAAGTGCTTGTACTCAACACAATCATCAAAGTGATTGAATCCATGGACTCAGAACCTAAACTGGCATACCTTACTACAAAAAGTAAATCGATGGGAGGCTCGCGGTCGTTCAAAGTCACGATGGGTGTGATGCCGAGTTACTCTGCCAAAGTCGCAGGTCTGAAAGTGGATGGCGTTTCAGAAGGCAAGCCGGCCCAAAAGGCAGGCATACTCACGGGCGATATTATTATCCAAATTGGCGACTTGATCATCAAAGACATGGAATCCTATATGGATGCGCTCGGAAAATTTGAAAAAGGTCAAACCGTACCAGTCAAGGTATTGCGCACGGAAAAAGAAGTGACATTGAGTGTTACGTTCTGAGTAGAACTTAGCGCTTCAGGAATTTGAAAGCGCTGTGAGACATGCCTTGCAATTTCACATCCAGCACATAATACCCGGAAGGTAAATCCTTGACGCGAATCCGAACTTCGAAATCATCAATCACTTCGCTTTCAACTTCCAGGTTATTTCCAATAATAGAGTGTAGTTCCAGCGTAACCGATTTGGCCATGGGCTGTTCAAGCTTTAAACTCACATAGTCAACCGCGGGGTTGGGATACACCCTTGCCAATTTGAGTGGGTCACCTCCTGGAGCGGGCATGCTCTCCAGCGATTGCCCCCACGCTGTGCAGGTAAGCAAAACCAGAAAGACACTTGCAAACAGAGATTTAGGCGAATTCATTGGTATCTATATACACCTTAGACGCAAATCGTGGACCAAAAGTTTAAAATAGACGCAATATTTAGCCAGAATAAGGCGTTTGCCCCTCCTATGCCAACGTTTTGAAGGCGCCAGGCAAAAATTCAACCAAATCTGAGGCTAAAAGAGAATGTACTCCCTTCTCTTGGGCAGCCAAGTCTCCTGCAAGACCGTGAAGGTAGGTCCCCAATAGTCCGGTATCATTAGCCGAATATCCTTGCGCCATAAGCCCGGTGAGAATTCCTGTAAGGACATCGCCGCTGCCTCCAGTTGCCATTCCCGGATTTCCAGTGCAATTGAAATACACACTTCCTTCCGGAGTCGCTACCGCTGTGTGTGCCCCCTTGACAAGGACTACACTATTAAGCTGGCGCGCTAACGTAAGCTGCTTGGCCAGGCGGTCAAAGTCATTAGTCCACGAACCGACAAGCCGTTGAAATTCT
>JANNAZ010000054.1:0-2126 GCA_031384895.1 Cyclobacteriaceae bacterium
CGCCAGTCGCCCGGAACACCATACGATGTACCCTTCCTCGTGAAACAATCCGGAGCATCCATGGAAATAACCACACTACGATTCAAGAACAGTATATCGAATTTCCTTAATGAGTGCGCAACCATCGAACAAAAAATTGAAAATGGTCAACTGGGTCGAAAAGATCTTGACAAAATCATCGACACGTACAATCAGTGTATAGAAGATCAAACACAAAAGTCACCTGTCACGGATGCCGATCCGAGGCTCACAGCCTTGTCAAATTTCACCAACAAGTTAAAGGCAGATTCGACCGTACCTACTGATGCTGTTGATATCCTGAACGATCTCCATGCGAAAGTGCGTGATAGCAAACCAATTCCCAACTACCTCACCGAGGGTCTGCGTGATCTCCTGAAGGATCACCCTGCTTACCTCGGCGATCTCGAGAACCTTTTCAACTTATTGAAAAGATAAAGACAGGAGGTTAGATATCAGATCCTGGATGCTAGCGTCTCAGGACTCGCTTAATCAGCTCCTGCATCTTTCCCTGATCTACCCAAATCACAAAAGCGGAACACATCGACACCGCTAACGCAAGGAAGAACAAATATCCTCCGTCGCCCTGCACTTCTATACCTAGAAGGGTCAGGTGCATGCCAATTGCCCCTAGCATAAGGCCGAGAGCAAGGCCAGCACCAAGCCATGCGGTCGAGGTGATGAGGAGAAAACCGGAGGCGATCAACTCCATAACACCAACGCCAATCCTCCCCCACGGTTCAATCCCGACTGTGGTAAAGATATACACCGACTCGGGTGCGCCAGTGAATTTGAAATAAAGAGTCTGCAGCAGAATCACCGCGGCAATCAACCGGGCGGCCCAATAGGTAAGTGTAGTTAGTTTCATAGTCTGAAAGAAACGCGTTGTTGCGGAAGAGGTTTGTCAGCCGAAGGACATATACCCAATGATTCAATAAAGATAGCGATACCTCCTGCTTACAGCATAACCCTTCTTCTGCCCTACTTCGCCGAAGGCTTGAATGAATCCAGGGCTCCCGGATTTACCAGAGCCAGAACGAGAATAACTGCAATCACCAGGATGACAGCGACAAGCGTAAACAATACCTGCCCACTGATGTAAACACCCATCCCCTTCAGAAAAGCCTTTGTCCGCGACTGATAGGTAATCAGGTTTGAATACATGAATCCAAAATAGAGAAAGGTTGTAATGTAGACGGCAGGCAAGTCCCCGGTAACTTTGCGGTAAGCGAAAGTCAACATCATTATCCAAAATAAATGGCCTGTGGCATAGAACAAAGGCACGGTATGCTCAGTAAAATTCCATTGGCTCTTTCTGAAAAAGAGATACCGCGCGGCAAAGGCTTGAAAAGGTACAGCCAGAAACAAAACCCATTTGATGTGATCCCCCATCCATTGTGTTACCAACGCAATACTCCGTTGATTTCGCTCCACCAGGTCTAAGGCGTCATGCCTGCTTCGGATCAACTCAGCAAAATTGAGGTTGAGAATGCTTAACCAGAGCAAGAGCAAGGTGATCATAAAAAAGAAATAGCCAATCGGGCCGAAGTATCTTACCCGGATACCCCGGACATAATCACGGGCAACGACGCCTGGACATACAGTCAAGTCACGCAAGGTTCTGAAGAACATCCCATCGAAACCAATGACCTGCGCCCAGAAATCCGAGAGGCTATCCTTGAACGTAATGCGCTTCACGCCAATTCGCTGTCCGCAGTGTGGACAAAACCCTTCAGTGACAACCGTGCCGCAATTGATGCATTCCATTGACTTGAACTTAACGATCCAACCAGGTTTTGAACTCCTGGACCCGCTCCCGCGCAACGATTGCGTCAGTTTCTTCACTTGTCGCCAACACTAATCGCAGGCGGCTATTGCTATAACTTATCATATCCCGAATGGCCTCCACCGCAACAAGGTATTTTCTATTGATCCGGAAGAAACGATTCGGGTCTACAACCCCTTCCAGTTGGTCCATGGTGAAATCTATGATATGTTTTCTTCCATCTTTGGTCTGCGCAAAAGTCGCTTTCTCCAGGCTGAAGAAAAACAATACATCGGTTACCTCCACCGACTTGAGATGCTCGCCCACTCGTATTACAAATCGC
>JANNAZ010000092.1:0-14680 GCA_031384895.1 Cyclobacteriaceae bacterium
CCCTCAATGTTATTAGCCGCATTCAGAATTTTGTGAACCTTCAGAATGCCAACCGTCCTCTTTTGTTTGAAGTGGGGTATGAGCGAGATAATGAAAACAGTCAGTCCATTGAAACGAACTACTACCGGGAACTCACATACAACATTGAGCATGCGGTTCACCATATGGCCATCATGAAGATTGGTTTACGGGAAGTCGCACCCTATCTGGTCATTCCTCCCGAGTTTGGAGTTGCCATCAGCACCATCCGGCACAAGGAGTCATTCGTTCCTGTGCGATGAGCGACCAAAATGACCTTGCTGTCAACATTACGTCATAGTAATTTATTCATCAAGATCACCAGCTGGGAGTACTGGCCGTTTGGGATAGTTCATGCGCCCCTGTTTCCATATTGGCTTTGGTTATCGCTAAAAGCACGATCATTCATCTTCTTTTCTGCTTCCAACCCGGGGATTCTGATGGGCGGTATGTTTGGAGAATCGAAATACGATGTACTCTCCAAAGTTCCAGCCCCGTTCAAACCTAAAACGATTTTGATATCGTTGCCCACCACCAGGGAATTAGTGATGGATCAATTGAGACAACATGGATTTAGCTTCCCCGTAATTTTTAAACCTGACCTTGGCGAGCGGGGTTGGCGTGTAAAAAAAATCCAATCCCCGGAAGACATCGATCCATATATCGCTCAACTAAAGATTTCCTTTTTAGCTCAGGAACTTGTTATGCTCCCGCTTGAATTTGGCGTCTTTTATGTTCGATACCCCAGCGAAGCTGCAGGCCGGGTCACTTCGATTGTAGGAAAAGAAATGTTGTCGGTAACCGGAGACGGCTCGAAGATGCTCCAAACACTTATCCTGGAAAAAGACCGCGCTAAACTTCAATGGGATACACTGCGCGCAACCTATTCGGACAAGCTGGCCGAAGTAATTCCCAAGGGAGTGAAAATCGAACTCGTTTCGATTGGGAACCATTGCCTCGGGACAAAGTTTTTGAACGCTAATCACCTGATTACGGAACAACTTTCTGCTTCCTTTGATGCGATTAGTAAACAGATTGATGGGTTCTATTTTGGCCGTTTTGATTTACGTGTTGCATCGCTGGAAGATCTTCAGCAAGGCCGCATCCTCATTATGGAGCTGAATGGCTGCGGCGCGGAGCCTGCCCACATCTATCAACCGGGGTCGTCAATCCGGGAGGCGTTCCGTGTATTATTCAAACATTGGAGTGATATTTACCGGGTGAGCGTGGAGAACCATCAACGGGGCACAGCGTATCTCCCTTTCCGGGAAGCAAGAATCATTTATAAGAAATTCAAAGCGCTTACCGACTCATGAATTACCTCTGGGTCTTTTTTTTGGGATTCTTTTTCAGTTTCATTGGATCCATTCCTCCGGGAACATTAAACATAACTGTACTTCAGCTTGGGCTTGACAGAAACATCAAGGTGGCGTTGCGATTTGCGCTGGCGGTAGCCATCATTGAATATCCGTATGCTTGGATCGGCGTTCAATTTGAGTACTACATTTCCAGTTCTCCGGTCGTGTTGGAAAACTTCCAACTTATTGCAGCACTGGTGATGACCATTCTAGGAATATCAAATTTGTGGCCGACACGTACCCCAACGGGTTTTGCCAAGAAGTTCAGCGAAAGTGGATTTCGACGCGGCATAATCCTAAGTCTGCTCAACCCAATGGCAATTCCCTATTGGATGGGATTTACGGCCTATCTGAAAGTTCAGGGATGGATCAGCTTGAGTACGCCGGGATTGCTTCATAGCTATGTCTTTGGCACTGCCGTTGGCGCCTTGGCACTTCTTACCTTGCTCGTTGTGTTTGCTCAACGCCTGGCACCTTACGTTCAGGGAAGCCGTTGGATCAAGATTATCCCTGGTCTGATCCTCCTGGGTCTTGGCTTTTATGCCTGGTGGAAGTACTTCTTCTAACTAGCCTGGGTACTTCCAGCAATCAACAAGGTGATCGTTCACCAGGCCACACGCCTGCATGTGTGCGTAGATGACAATGCTCCCAGCGAACTTGAATCCCCGCTGAATCAAGTCTTTGCTTAGGGCATCGGATTCCCGGGTCGTTGCGGGTACGTGTTTCATAGACTTGCGTTTGTTGATGATCTGCTTTCCACTCACAAACCGCCAGATGTAGTTGTCAAAAGTTTTGAACTCTTCCTGCACTTCCAGAAAACGCTTCGCATTATTCACAGCAGCATTTACTTTCAGCCGATTGCGAATAATGCCGGGGTCAAGCAGAATTTTTTCGATTCGCTTTTGGGTGAAACGCGCTACTTTCTCCGGGTCAAAGTCAGCAAAGTTCTTTCTGTACCCGGCGCGTTTATTCAACACGGTTGACCAGCTTAACCCGGCTTGCGCTCCTTCAAGAATCAGAAATTCGAAGTGAATACGGTCATCGTGTACGGGCTTCCCCCACTCTTCATCGTGGTAGCGGCGGTACACTTCAGAGGACATACACCAGGGGCAGCGAATTTTCTCTTCCATAGCTCTTGAGGGTGAATTTAAGAATTTCAAGGTAACCCACTATCTTAACATAAAAATTGAATATTATGAAAACACTACTTCCACTTTGCCTGGTCTTGATTGCGTTTACCTCGTTTGGTCAAGCAATGGATCCAGAAAAAAAATTGACGGAAATGGGACTCCAGCTCCCTCCCGTTTCCAAACCTATTGCCAATTATGTTAAGTCTGTTCGGGTCGGTAACCTGGTGTTTCTTTCCGGGCACGGCAGCAGCGGAGTCGGTAAAGTGGGTAAAGAACTTACGATTCAACAAGGATATGAGGAAGCGAAGGCAACCGGTCTCAGTTTGCTCGCGTCTCTGAAGGCAGAGATTGGTGATTTGAACAAAGTGAAGCGCATCGTGAAAGTGTTGGGCATGGTTAACTGCATTGAAGGCTTCGGCGATCAACCCAAAGTCATCAATGGATTCTCAGACTTGATGGTTGCCGTTTTCGGCGAACGAGGAAGACATGCCAGATCAGCCGTGGGGATGTATGCCTTGCCCAACAACATGCCCGTTGAGATTGAAATGATTGTCGAGGTTGAGAACTGATCCGTTGCCGGTGGCCTACGCTCGTCTTCAGGTTCAATGTGGGGTTGACTATGTGGAAATTCTAATCGCTGAGTTGGCGGAGGCTGGCTTTGGCATGTTCATGGAAAACGAGGAGGGCTTTGAGGCAGACGCCGAGGAGTCTGACGTTGATCAGGTCCAGCTTACGGCCATTCGCGAAAAATATAGCCATGTAAAGCCCCTGTCATTTGTTCTTTCATCGGTAGAGAAGCAGAACTGGAACGAGGAGTGGGAGAAAAATGTGACGCCGGTCATGATCGGAGACCAAGCGATCATTAAGGCGGAGTTTCATAAAGTTTCTACATCATTTCCATACGAGATCATAATCACCCCCAAGATGTCGTTTGGTACAGGTCATCATCAGACGACCTATCTTATGGTTAAGAGCCAGTTGACAATCGATCACACAGACAAGCGGGTCATGGATGCCGGTTGCGGCACAGCTGTCCTCTCCATCATGGCCTCAAAGCGTGGAGCACGAGTTGTTGAAGCGTTTGATATTGACGAATGGAGCATCCTGAATGGTCAGGAAAATGCAGTGCTCAATCAATGTACGAATATCCGGATTCGACAGGGGACCATTGTGAATTTTCAATGGGCCGAACCATTTGATATTATCCTTGCGAATATCAATCGAAACATTTTGCTGAATGAAATGGAATCCTACTCGCGGCACCTCTTGCCCCATGGCCTACTCCAGCTTAGTGGATTCTATATCTCCGACATTCCTGACTTGGTGGATGAGGCAAAGAAGTACGGGCTAAGACTCTTGAATCAGGAAGAACGGGACCAATGGGCCACTCTCAGACTCGAAAAGAGCAGTTAAAAAAGACGCCGCCAATCGTCCTAACAGGGCCCACTTCCTCGTTATGAGAAAGGAAGCCCGGCAATCCAATTTATTTTTCCGAATTTCAGGCTTTAGACACGTGAAAAAGGCCCTTTCTTCATTGATTCTTACAGTTGCAGCATCGGTCGCTGCTCTGGCCCAGAACCCTGGCGGCTACAAGCTCGCTTTCCAGGATAGCGTGCGCGTCATGATGGAGACCAACCAGAATACCGAGACGTCGATGGTGGGGGGCACCTTTGCAACAGCCTGGCATAAGTTGAGCCTCGATCAGCAAGACCTTATCGTTCAGCAAACGGATATCCTCAGAAGAAGAAGGTACAAACCTTTTCCCTTGCTCGCTGATTATTACGGGGCCATTGCTTTTGCCGTCGAGCGGGAAGGCGCGGACTTGGAGAAGCTGAATTCCTACTTGAAAGTGGCCGGGAAGGTAATAGCAAAAGAGAAAATGGCTGGAATAAATTCCTTCTTTCATTATTGCCGGGATTTTTTCGAGTACCACGCTCTTCATTATGAGCGCTCCTATAGACTGCATGCTGAAGCGGACAATTACTCTTTTGATTACATCGAGGAGGCGGGTCCACCACCTCCCGACACAACGAAAACCAAAGACGCATTCGGTCAATGGGATTCCACTAATCCACCGCAGGACAATAATACCGTTTGGGAAGAAGATACGGTAAAGACAACGGAGACCTTGCCTTCCTGGATGCAGCTAACTCCTCAGCCTGTACTAGCTGGTCCCATCATGAAGTTGGAAGGAGTGACATTCAATTTTTCAACTGCTTATGATTCCGCTGCACTCCGCAATACACGTGGGTCGCTGTCGCTTCGAACCGGAACCTTTGTAGGGGAGAAGGGAACGTTTGGCTGGGACCCGACGGGGCTGAGCGGCGACAGTGTGTATTTTGAATTCAAAGACTATAATTTCAATATCGATCGCCCTCAGGTCAAGGCGGAGCAGGGAAGGTTGCGCTATGTGGGGAGAGTGGACACAAAAATTGATGGGCTTTTTGAATTCAAGAGCATCCGGCATAAAGATAAGCCCAGTTCAAATTATCCGCGATTCATGTCGTTCCAAAGTAATGTCGTGATGAACAGCCTGAGTAACGATAAGATGCGATATACAGGAGGTTTCGCACTGAACGGGCGACGCATGTACAGTTCTTCTGTAAATGGAGATTATGCTCTCCTTGAAGTTATGGACGGGGAGGGTCGAAAATTCACGGCGCGCTCACGGCAGTTTGAGTTCAGGGACTCGTTAATAACTGCCAAACGGGCCATGATTCAACTCTATCAGGATAATGATTCCATATTTCATCCCGCTGTGCAGTTGCGCTACGATTATGGAAAGCAACGCTTATCATTGGAACGGGAGCGAGGTCAGCTTCGCGATGCTCCATATACATCGTCATTCTTCAATGTGGACTTTAGCACCGATCTCATTCGCTGGGACCTGCGTTCAGACAGCATGAACATGAGTACAACGGGGGGAAATAACCAGGCCGCGATGATTATTGAATCCTCGGAGTACTATCACCCGGATGACTTCCGACTTCTCAGCGGCAATGGATTTACGTTCCACCCCCTTGGGGTGGTGGTAAACTATGCAGAGAAGAACGGACTTAAGGAGTTCTACATTGATGACTTGGTTCAAGCTGCCAAGCTCCGGTACGAAGAGGTTCGGGTGGCTATGACATTCCTTTCCCAAAAAGGAATGATTAATTACAATTCCGCAACGGGATATGTCCAGGTCAAAGAAAAGGCTTTTCATTTCTTTGATGCAAAGAAGGGCAAGGCAGACTATGACAACCTGAAGATCCACTCTATCTCCGACAAGACGGCCAATGCAACCATAAATTTTCTTCGCGGAAGAATGGTGGTCCGTGGTGTGGGGGAAGTAAATGTGAGCGATTCGCTGAATGTTCTCCTTAAGCCAGACAGCAGTGTGATCACCATCCTGCAGAATCGCGACATCAAGTTTGATGGCAAGATTACTGCTGGAAATTTTGAGATCAATGGGAAGGACTTCACTTTCAAGTACGACAGTTTTTTTATTAGCCTGAATAAGATTGATTCGATCCGCTTTTATGTGACTGAAACCAACGCGAAAGGTCAGACGACGCGACGACGTGTCAACAATGCCATGGTGGGCGCAGACTCTACAGCCGCTGCAGAAGCCGGAATGCCCATGGTTGGTAAGACCTCCGGCACCCTGTTTATTAACCTTCCTGGAAATAAATCAGGGATGTTGAAGGTGCCACATTTCCCGCGCCTGGATGCCACTGCGGGAGGGGTAATCTATTTTGACCGGAGTGAAATACTCGGAGGGGCCTATGACCGGTCTGTGTTTTTCGTTGTGCCACCCTTCAAACTCGACAGCCTGAATGATGCAGATCCGGGCTCGATTCACTTCGACGGGACGTTTGTTTCCAGTGGCATGTTTCCCTCATTCAAAGATAAACTTCACACGATGGCCGACAAATCCTTAGGATTTACCCACGCCATTCCACCGAAGGGGTATTCGCTCTTCAAAGCGGATGGCAAGGTATTTGGCGGAATAAACTTGGATAATGCTGGTATCCGGGTAAATGGGAAAATCGATTACCTGGCGGCCTCCGTTCAGTCTACTGATTTTGTTTTTTATCCGGACTCCGTGATTGCCAAGGGTAAGGTGGGCGAACTAAAAGAAATGAAACTGGGCAGCGTTTGGTTTCCACAGGTTACGCTACCGGAATTTGTGTTGAAGTGGAAGCCTAAACAAGATCGGTTTCAACTGCGGAACCAAAAAGGCCCATTCAACTTGTACGCTGCAACGGCCCAATTGGATGGCTCAATGACGGTGTCCAAGACGGGTGTTACGGGCGCTGGGAGATTGATCACACGTGGATCAGAGGCTATTTCCGATGAACTGGGATTTTCTGCCAAAGACTTTTCTGCACGCCATGCAAGCTTTCAAGTGAAAACAACAAATCCAGATAAGCCTGCACTGCAAGGCGAAGACATCCGGCTGAAATTCAATCTGGCCGAAAATTTTGCCGAGATCAGCCCGGAGATCGAAGGGGTGGCGGCGATTGAGTTTCCGTATGCTCAATTCAGAACCTCTATACCAAAGGCACGCTGGGACCTAACTACGCAAAAAATTACCATGACGAAGGATGTCAATGTGCCCATCGAGAACTCTTATTTCTACACGACCCGAAAAGAGCTGGACTCGCTGTCATTCAATGCGGAGAAGGCAGAGTATGATATCAAGCTGCAGCAGTTGAAAGTAAGCGGCATCCCCTATATCGTTGTTGCGGATGCAAAAATCACCCCGGAAAAAAACGAAGTACTCATTCTTGAAAACGCCAAAATCAATCAACTCAAGAACACCACCATTGTCATGGACACGCTGAATGGGTATCACCGAATGATCAACGGAGTGGTTGACATTATTTCCCGGAAGGAATTTAGTGGATACGCCACGTACCAGTATATCAATTCGGTAAAAGATACGTTCGCCATAAAAATGGAAAATTTCCGCCTTGAACCGGTTGCTGAAGAAGGAAAAACCAAGCGAGCAAAAGCGACCCAGATGCATACAGTAGCTAGTGGGGTGGTAGACGACAAAATGAAATTGATCCTGGCGCCACGGATTTTTTACAAAGGGAATATGGTCATGTATGCGACGAAGCCGGCGCTTAAGCTGGAAGGATATGCGAAACTCGACCTGCGAAAAATTAAAAACTACAACACGTGGCTGCATTATACCCAGAGCGGCGATGAAAAAGACGTCTTCATTAACTTTGACAATGCGCAAACAGAAGAAGGAAGGAAGCCGGATGCCGGTCTTCATTTTGCTTCCGACAATGATCTATACATCACTTTCGTGTATGACAAGAAATCGCCGGAGGACGATGACTTCTTCGTGCCAAGCGGTGCCCTTTTCTTTGACAAAGAAAGTGGTGAATTTAAAATAGAAGACCGTCAAAAGGCGACTGGAGAAAAGTTATCAGGGAAGACATTTAGTTACAACGAAGACAAGAAGGAGGTCCGCTTTGAAGGCCCTGTGAACTTCTTTCGAGATGCTAAAGAATTTAACCTGATTGCTTCAGTCATCGGGTCAGGAAACCTGGAGACCAACGAGATTCGGGCTAATACTTTCCTCATGGCAGACTTTAATCTTCCTGTACAAGTATACCAGGCAATGGCTCTTGATCTGCAATCCGTTGTGAAGAATGAGAGTGTGCCGGAAGGATTGGGTGATCAAACTGAGTTGCTATACAAGATCGCAGATCTGGTCGGAGAGCGAGCAGTTAAAGATTTTGAACAACGGTCCCTGCTAGGCATTGTATCATTGAGCACGTTGCAGGCGCTGAACTTGCCTGTGGTCTTTGCCAACGTAAATCTGAAGTGGTCACCCAAACACAAAGCCTTCTACAGTGACGGACTGTTGGGCTTGAGCCACATTCTGAAGACGGATATTAATGGCGGCTTTGAGGGATTTATGGAAATCAAGAAGAATGAAGACGGAACAGCAGTATTTAACGTGTTCATCAAAGCCTCTCCCGAATCCTGGTACTACCTGGGATATGAAGACAACCGCCTGATGGTTCAATCTTCCAATGAGGAAGTAAACACCTTGGTCTCGAAGAAGACCAATGCAGCTAAAGCCAAACTGGGAGAGCTGGTTTTTATCCCAGGAAGTAATGAGGAGACCCTATCCTTCATTAACCGGTTCAGGCAGACCTACTACGGGATCGAGGCGCCGTATGAACTCTCGGCGCCATCTTCCAAAAAGAAGGACAAAAAGAAGGACGATAAAGCGGATGATGGGTTTGAGTAGGGACCCCATTGACCTAATCGTGCTTTTTTGCGATTTCCAGACTTTGAGAGGACCCAAAAGTGACAAAAATCATGCGTTTTTGATACCGTCAGTGTTTGAGATTCTTGCATCTTAACAACCTTTTGCCCACTTTTAAATAGTTAATTAACCCTAAAAACACATTTTATGAAACAAATCAATGCTTACAAAAAGAGTTTGGCAGTATTGGCATTCTCGTTCTTTGCTGTGACGGGAGCCTTCGCCCAAGATCCTATCGAAAAAGGAGCTTGGTTGTTTAGCGGTGGAAGTAATCTTGGAAACTCATCTGTTTCCGTAACTGGTGGAAGTTCAACTTCCGTTTTTAACATAAACCTGAAGGGTGGCTATTTTTTAATGGATAACCTTGCTGGTGGTGTTTTGTTCGACCTGTACTCAACAAGCGGAAGTTCCCTCACTGGAATCGGAGTTTTTGCCCGGTACTACATACAAGGCAAATTTTTCTTGGGTGCCGGCTTCCAGTCTCAAAGTTCAAGCGGTGCCAGCACGACAACCATTCCCCTGGAAGGCGGCTATGCTTTCTTTTTGGGTAAGTCAGTGGCTGTGGAACCTGCATTAAAGTATACCATCTATGATGGGGGCTCGAACTTGAATATTGGCGTTGGCTTCAGCGTCTACCTGGGCAGAGGAGAATAATCTTAATCGCTATTACAAAAAAAGAGGCTGGCTAATTGTCGGCCTCTTTTTTTACATATGACAGAGGTGCTACTTACCTTCCCTTCCCTTCCCTTCTATGATCTTTGGAGGCTTCCATAGCCGCCTCCTCCCGGAGTTCGGATAACGAGCATGTCTCCTTCGCCCACCATACACTGGTCTATCCCTCGCAGGCCTTCCTTGGTGCCATCTGCCCTAACAATCCATTGTTGTCCAATCTTTCCTGAATGTCCCCCCTTTAACCCATAAGGTGCTTCCCCACGATGCTGAGTAAGAAGGATAACGTCCAGGCCGGTCAGGAAGATCACCTCCCGAATCACGCCATCTCCGCCTTTCCATTTCCCATTGCCGCCAGAATGCTTTCGAATCTCGAATCTCGACAACCGCACAGGATATCTGAACTCTAACACTTCCGGATCGGTGATACGCGTGTTGGTCATATGTTGATGGACGGCATCTGCACCATCATACCCTTCGCCAGCACCAACCCCTCCGCAAATGGTTTCGTAATAGCCGAATTGACTATTGCCGAAAAGAAAGTTGTTCATGGTCCCCTGGCTGCAGGCAGCAAGCCCTAAGGCCTTCAGCACAGTATCGGTCAAGCGCTGGCTGACTTCAGTATTTCCTCCTACTACCGCTGGCAACGGCTCCTTTTTGAAATTCGGATTCAACAAACCATTCGGAAGAATAAGTGTGACCCGTTCCATCAACCCCTCATTCATCGGAAGCGGCTGATTGACTAGAAGCCGTAGACAATACAAGACAACGCTTTGCACGATGGCCCTGGTTGCATTCAGGTTCCCTTTGTGAACTGTTGCCGAGCCGTTGAAGTCAATATGAAGACGCGCACCCTTACGAACAATCCGGACACGAAGAGCAGAGCCGTCGTCCAGGTACTCGGTGGCGTTCATCGGCTTCCGGGGCAGCTGGGAGATTTTTTTCGCAAGCAATGCCGACGCATACTGACGGAGGGCGTTCATATGCAAAGCAACTTGGTGCCTCCCATAGCGCACGCAGAGCCCTTGAAGTGCTTTCTCGCCAAGGTTCACGGAAGCCAATGCTCCGTTAAGGTCAGCGAGATTTTCGTCCAAAGAACGAGTTGGAAATTTTCCCTTACTGAGAATCTCCGTTATGCGATTCCATTGTGGCTTCCCATTCTTTACCAGATAGGTTGGTGAAATGATAACACCCTCTTCATCAAGACTTGTTGCATCAGCCGGCATGGAGCCCGGTTTCGATCCACCAATCTCAGCGTGATGTGCCCGGTTCGCTACGTAGCCTACCAGTTTCTTCTTGAAATAGACTGGCTTGATTAAAGTAACATCCGGTAGATGGGATCCGCCAAAAGCTGGATGATTGGTTACAATGACATCTCCTTCATTCAGGGCAATCACTTTCCGCACTTCACGAACGCAGACGCCCATGCTTCCCAGGTGAACCGGAATATGAGGCGCGTTTACTACAAGGTATCCGTCAGTGTCGAGCAGGGCGCAGGAGAAGTCCAGCCGCTCTTTTATGTTTACCGAAAAAGAAGTTCGCTGAAGCAATGCCCCCATCTCTTGAGCCACCGCAGTAAACCGGTTGGTAAACAATTCGAGTTCACCTTCTGGGGAGTACGGGTTGACACGACGTGCTTCTTTTTCCTGCTCCAGGTGCGCGTTGCCTGCCGCATCGAGCGTCCATTTCCAGGACGGGTCAACGTAGGTTGTGGAATTGCCACTGATCACCAACGCAGGGCCTGCGATAGCGGCTCCCGGGCTTAGTTCCTCCCAACGGTAAATGGAGCACCTGCTTTTTTTTCCTAGCGTGACTACCCTGCCTGTTTTCTTTGCCCTTGGTATATAGCGACGAGCACGAGGTTCACGGTTGAAGGTTTTTAGTTGTCCAACCGCGGCAATTGTCCGAACGGACTCCACCTCAATTTCCCGCTCCGTCCAATGACCGTAGATTTCCCTGTACCTCTTCTCAAAGAGCTTGGGAAGGGAATCGCCGGATTGAAACTCGATTTCAATGGAGCTGTCCTGACCAGCAAATCGGACAAAAAGCAGACTGCTTTTCCATCGAATGATGTCAATGTTGTGCCCCTCACCGTGAAGCTTCTTTTTAGCTTTTTCGAAGAGGTCACACAAGGTTGTTTCAAGGCGAGGCTCAAAATCCTTCCAGGGCTGAAGTATCAATTTTTCTTCTAAGCGCTCGATCGTTGCGTGACCAATTCCATACGCACTTAGCAATCCCGCATCGTATGGAATGAGAATACGCTTCATTCCCAGTATTGTTGCCAGCGCACAGGCATGCTGCCCGCCGGCTCCACCGAAACTGAGCAGCGCAAAGTCGCGCGGATCATGACCCTGCTGCACGGAAATTTTACGGATGGCCTCGGCCATTTTTTCGTTGGCGATCTGAAGCAGTGATTCCATTACTTCGACCGCATTGTGGTCTCTCTTTGTCTGGCGGTTCAACTTAGCCAGAAGCACGTTGAGCGCCTTTTCCGACTCTGCACGCTGGATGGGAATAGCGAACTCATCCGGATCCATCCGCCCCAGCAGCAGGTTGACATCTGTGATGGTAAGCGGACCATCGGCCCCATAACAGGCAGGCCCCGGATTGGCCCCAGCGCTGTGAGGACCAACGATTAAGCGGTGGCCATCAAAATCGCAAATGGAACCACCACCCGCAGCAATGGTTTCTATGGCGAGCGAAGGCGAGAGGATGCTTAATGATCCAACACGCGATTCAAAGCGATAATCAAACCGACCGTTGTACATTGACACGTCGGTGCTTGTACCGCCCATGTCGAAGGCAAGAATCTTTTCTACTCCGGAGCGTAACGCCTGATGAGCTGCTCCTACAACCCCGCCTGCGGGACCACTTAACAAACTGTCCTTCGGAAAGAATGAGTCTGCCCGCACCAGGCTGCCACTACTCGTCATGATAGAAGTTCTGGCGCCTGACAACCCGTGTTGAATACCGGAAATGTAGGAGTGAATAATGGGATCGAGGTAGGCATTGGCGACCGTCGTTTCGGCGCGATTCAGAATCTTGATCTGAGTCGATAGCTCGTGCGATGTTGATACATACTCAAAGCCAGCCTTTCGCAGCCCATCAGCGAGAATCTTTTCGTGTGCAGGGTTCTTGTAGGCATTGACGAGCGCCACGGCAACCGACCGAATCTTTTTCTTTTTGAGAAAGGAGATCAACGATTGAACTTCCGTTGAGCTTAACGGGTGGATGACCGAACCATCTGAAGCAATTCGTTCGTTGACTTCCAGCGCGAGTTTGTAAAGGGGCAGCGGTTTTTCTATGCGCAGCGTAAAAAGATCGGGGCGTTGCTGATTGCCAATGAGTAGTAGATCCTTGAACCCCTTGGTTACCAAAAACGCGGTGGCAGCCCCCTTTCTTTCCAGGATCGCGTTGGTGCCACGGGTAGATCCCAGTTTTAGATCAAGGGCGGGAAATGGTTGCCCAAGCGGCGTCTGGGTGAGAAAGCGTGCGGCAAGAACCGGGACTTCTTCATTTGTTGTTAGCTCAATGAAGTTACCCGGCGGAATTGCCTTCACGGGTTTTGCGAGCGTGATCTGATTCTTGATGAGATCAATGCGCTGAACAGGAACGGTTTGTGATGTGCCGACAACGCGAAGAACAAAGCCATGAAAGATATCCACTTGAACGGGCCACTGGACTACTACTTCCAGCGTGCGCGCATCGGGCTGGCTTATGACCTTGCCACGAAGAACGCTATTGCTGAGAATCTTTAACCTGCGAATATTTCCGACGGGGTCCGTCCCGATGCAGTCGGTAAATGTGCCTCCTGTGTCAATCCACAGCTGCCAGGGGATGGCTGCCGAGGAGGCAGCTAGCTGTTGCTTAGTCAGACGCGTCAAGGTTGTGGCATGGAGAGAATGATGGTCCGCTTGGCTATTCGGATTCCTATCGCGTGGCTAAACTGCTGGGAGCCATCCGGATGAAGACTGAACATCGGCCGCGTGAACAACAAGGAGTCCTCACCGAGTCTTTGCAGATTGTCTCCGGCGGTGCCCGCATCGGTTCCGGCGATATAGGCTTCAATTAGTTTTTGTTCTATTTCTTTAAGCGCGGCACTGTTGGGGGTCAATGAATACACTTTTACTCCACGGGCGGTGGCCAATGAGTCAATCCGAGTTCGCTGAAGAAGGAATTTGTCCACTTTTTCCACATCTCCTATGACGGCATTGGCATAGGCCATAGCGGCTTCCTGAAGCGCTGCGTCAGTAACCCGTTTGATGTCCTGTGTAGCCATTCCTTCGTGCAGTCGTTGACGCTCATCTTGCGAAAGCTTGCCGCCGCAGCCAAGGCTGATGAGAAGGAGCGCTCCGAATAGTTTTTTCATAATCGTCGATTTAATTCCCCAACGGCACCTGGTCCCCGGATTCGTTGATCCTCAAATTTACTTGCAAAAGACTAGACTATATACTCCTCGCTAATTTTCTAACTTTGCCCGCGTTTTACGTCATATGATTGAGAAATTAACAGAAATCAACCACCGCTTCGAAGAAGTAGGACAATTGCTGGGGCAACCCGAGGTTGTCAAGGACATGAAGAAGTTTACCCAGCTCAGCAAGGAGTACCGGGATCTGGAGAAGGTGGTTATCAAGTACCAGAAGTACCGTCAGATTCTGGATGGGCAGGAGCATGCCAAAGAAGTGTTGGAAAATGAAAAAGACGCGGAACTCCGGGAATTGGCAAAGATGGAACTTGATGAGCTGGCCCCAAAGCGTGAGGAAATTGAAGCAGAGATCAAAGAGCAGCTTATGCCCAAAGATCCCAACGACGACCGAAATTGCATATTAGAAATCCGGGCCGGCACCGGGGGAGATGAAGCCGCCATTTTTGCAGGGGATTTGTGGCGCATGTACCAGCGGTTTTGCGAGCGTCGGGGAATGAAGATGACTGTCATGGATGTGACCGAAGGATCAGCAGGCGGATACAAAGAGGTAATTACCCTGGTGGAAGGTGACGCAGCCTTTGGGATATTTAAGTACGAATCTGGAGTCCATCGAGTTCAACGCGTTCCGGAAACTGAGCAACAGGGCAGGGTGCATACCTCGGCGGCATCTGTTGTGGTTCTTCCTGAAGCGGAAGATGTAGATGTAGTGATCAATCCGGCTGATCTTGAGTACCAGACCGCCCGAAGCAGTGGCGCAGGTGGTCAGAACGTAAATAAGGTGGAAACCAAAGTGCAGATTACC
>JANNAZ010000368.1:0-4581 GCA_031384895.1 Cyclobacteriaceae bacterium
GAGGAAAACAAAGAAAACGAAGACTAAACCACAGACCATTATCAACCTAAATCCCGATACTGCTTTTACTCGATTTACCCAGTTAACTTTGACTGTTCACTTTGAGGCGAAATGAGGTGTTCACTATAGACGGAATTTCCACACCATAGATACACCCTTTGCCATTGGGTCAGTCTTGAGTAGTCACCTATAGGTACAAATGAAGCCGGCATTTGCATTCCAAACAATCAGGAAAACCTGACTAATTGAGCAATGCCTATAACCTTAAAACACTTTAAAATCACTTTAAAACAAAACAGCCAGTCACGATTTTTGTCTCGTAACTGGCTGATTATCAGGTGAGCCTGCAGGGATTCAAACCCCGACTCTTCTGATCCGTAGTCAGATGCTTTATTCAGTTAAGCTACAGGCCCGGATGATCTCTTTTTTCGAAATCAGTCCGCAAATTTAATAGATTAATACGGTCTGCAAAACAACCCCAAATTGGATCAAATCCTTAACTGAGCCGGACACACCAACGACCTTTTAGGGACGTTTAGTTCCTGTACTTTGGTATGGGGTAAACCGCATTTGGCAACCCAATTTTGCCCCTCGATCAAAAAGGCTATTTTTGGGGCTTCAAATTAGAACATAGACATGGGATTACGTTTGATGGCATTGCTCGGGCTTGTTTGGGTGGGTACCTATGCGTACGGACAGGATATTCAGGCTATTCAGCCCACAGCAGAGGTTCAGCCCACCAAGAAAAAAACCTGGCGCCCCGATATCCCAGGATCTATCATGGTCGAATTCGGTTTCAACTTCAAAAATGGCACAACCCCTGTCGACTTCCAGAAGAGCTGGTGGGGATCCCGAACAGTAAATTTCTACTACCAATACCCATTCCGACTTTTTAAGTCCCGCGTAAGCTTCAACCCCGGCATCGGCCTGAGCCTCGAACGGTGGAAGTTCAGCAACAACTATACGCTTCCCTTTTCAGCCGATACCGACGGAACCTATCCCCTCGTTCCAGGTTCAGATATCTACCCTGGCACTGTGCAGCGCTCTTTCCTTGTCAATAATTACATTGAAGCGCCACTCGAATTCCGCTACGATAGCAAGCCCGATGATATCGCCCGCAGTTTCAATTTTTCCCTCGGCTGGCGTGTCGGAATTCTGTATGACTCGTTCACTAAAGTGGACTATACCCACAACGGTGAAGACAAAAGCATGAAAGACAAACAGTGGCACGGTGTGAATCGGCATCGCGAGGCCCTGTACGGCCGCATCGGGTACGGCGGTTTCGGGTTATCCTGCTACTACAATTATACCCCGCTTTTCGAGGCCGGAAAAGGTCCCGAGAAGACCCAAATGAATTCGGTCACGGTGACCATGTTCCTCACCGGTTTCTAATTTATTATTTGCCAAGGAAATTGGGCTTTCGCTTTTCTAGGAATGCCTTAACGCCCTCCTGGTGATCATGTGTCGCGCCAGCCGTCTCCTGGCAATAGGCCTCATAGTCGAGCATCTCATCCAGCGTCGCCGTTGTCGATTTATTTAGCATCTTCTTGATAATGCCAATGGCACGAGTTGGTGCTTTTGCAAAATAATCTGTGTACCCGGCAACCTCTGCATCCAACTGGTCGGCTGGTACTACCTTGGCTACCAACCCCATCTGTAGCGCTTCAGCTGCTTTCACCCTGTTGCCCATGGCGCAAAGTTCAAACGCCTTGGCGGAACCAACCAACCGCGGAAGAAAATAGGCGGAACCCGAATCCGGCACTAACCCGATATTCACAAACACTTCAATGAGTGTAGCGTCTTCAGAAGCGATGATCATGTCGCAGGCCAAGGCCAGCGAACACCCGGCTCCTGCTGCTACTCCATTGAGCCGGCATAAAATTGGTTTGGGCATATTCCGCATCGCGCGGATGATTGGATTGTACCGCTTGTGAAGTGAATCGAGGAAGGATCGCTTCTGACCGGCAGAAGCCTTCAAGTCCTGGCCCGAACAAAAGGCTTTACCTTCCCCGGTGAGTACCACCACACGAACCTGTTCATCTTTCGTACATGCTTTGAACGCATCTTGAAGTTCAAACGTGATTTCATCATTCAACGCATTGTACACGTCCGGCCGGTTGAACGTGACGGTGGCTATCCCTCCCGTTACGTCGTACTTTAGAAATTGATAACTCATATCGTAGTATTTGGAGGCTTAAAATAAGAAAATCATACCGAAGAAGCCGACCGCGAAACCGGCCGATGCGCCATACACGACTTCACGTAGCGTATGGGCTTGCAAGTACAGCCGTGCCGACATGACCAGGCCGGCCAAAACAAACAGGGTCGCAGCTGGCACCAACAAGCCACCATCGGCGGCCCGAGTGAGCGGCAGCACGATTCCCAAAGCCCCACCCATGGCCAGGCTGTGAACGCTAATCTTAAAAAAGAATGTCACTACCGTCGCAACCAGGGTCAGTACCGTTGCGATTAACATAAGCTTGTTAAAATTCAGATTCACGCTTACCTTATAGAAGAACATTGCGCAAACTACTCCGTAGAATACAGTGATCATCAGGAACGGAAGGATCCGGTCCCTTCGCTCCTGCATCTCCAACGTAGGGATGGAGCCGAAGGCCTTCAGCATGACCAGGTTCGCGGCTGGAAAAATAAATGTAATTACCGAAACAAACCCGGCAAACTTCCAGATGGACGCCATCGGGATCAGAAGAAATCGGGGCATGAACCAACTGAGCAATAGCACGAGATAGGTTACAAACAAAAGGGGATGGAACACATACGAAATGAGGCGGGCAGCGGAACGCATCGGTCTCTTATAATTCTTTACGCAAACGGGCAACTGGGATATTAAGTTGCTCCCTGTACTTTGCTACCGTCCGACGGGCAATGTTATATCCTTTCTGGTTGAGAATTTCTTCGATCTTTTCGTCGGAGAACGGCTTGTTCTTTTCCTCCGCGTCAATCAACTCCTTGATGATCTGCTTAACCTCCCGGCTACTCACTTCCTCTCCCGAATCGGTGCTAATACCTTCGGAGAAGAAATACTTGAGCGGAAAAATGCCAAAGTCTGTCTGAATGCTTTTACTGCTTGCCACCCGGCTTACGGTCGAGATATCCATCCCGATGCGCTCGGCAATGTCTTTGAGAATCATGGGCCGCAGCTTTGTCTCGTCGCCTTCGAGAAAATAGTCGTACTGAAAATCAATGATGGCCTGCATCGTACGCATAAGCGTGTGTTGCCGTTGTTTGATGGCGTCGATAAACCATTTGGCCGAGTCAAGTTTTTGCTTGACAAATGTCACCGCCTCTTTCAGTTTCTTGTCTTTCTTGTCGCTCTTGTCGTATGCCTTAAACATTTCCGTATACGACCTACTAATGCGCAGCTCGGGAGCATTGCGGGAATTCAACGAGAGGTCAAGCTTGCTGTTATTGTTATGTAAAATGAAATCCGGAATCAGAAACTGGTTCTTCACCATACCGGACGTTACTTCCCCGCCAGGCTTTGGATTCAATTTGATGATCAGGTCAATGGCATCCTTTATATATTCCTCGTCATCGAGATCCAGCTTCTTCTGAATCTTGGCATAGTGTTTCTTGGTAAACTCCTCATAGCAATCGCCAATAATGCGCTTGGCCACAATGACATCCACGTCCTGACCGTCGTCCATACGCTCGAGTTGAATGAGCAGACATTCCTGCAGGTTTCGCGCAGCAATACCGGGAGGGTCAAAGGCCTGGATAAGTTTCAGAACTTGCTGTACCTCCTCTATGGTGGTATCCATATTCTGGGAGAACGCCATGTCGTTCACAATGGACTCCATCTCGCGCCTTATGTAGCCGTCGCTTTCGATGCTTCCTACAAGCTGCTTGCCGATCGCCAGCTTCCGGTCGTCCAACCCAAGAAAACCAAGTTGCGTACCCAGGTTCTCATGGAGTGAAGATGCTACAGAAAATGGCAGATCCTTCTCCTCTTCCTCCCCGTCACTTTGCGACTTGTACCCGCCGTAGTCGTCATCCTGGAGGTAGTCGTTAATGTCTACTTCGGTATCTCCCTCAGCCGCCTCGGTAGGCTCTGCAGTTTCCCCTTCTTCGGATGCGGGTTCTTCCACACTTTCGGCTTCATCCCGCTCCTCCTCGGCTCCTTCTTCCAGGGCCGGGTTGATTTCCATCTCCTCTTCGATGCGGTTCTCGAGTTCGGCCGTAGGCACCTGCAGCAGCTTGATAAATTGTATCTGCTGGGGAGAAAGCTTCTGCTGAAGGCTGTGACTGAGTCCGAGGCGTTGCATCTGTGTCGATTCATTACAAAATTAAGATTTAAGCCATGGCCCTGAAAAATATCTTTCGACCACGAGTCAGGTTCAGACAGCATGTGACAGGAAACAGCCAGGTAACCCACTAGCCGTAAGCCCCTATCCGCTCGGCCCCATTTGCAAGTGGCGATCAAAATCCCGTTTTTTGCTGCCCTATTCTGCCTAATTATGAAGCGGTCAAAGATCAAAGAACTCCTCGCAACACAACCAATCGGACAGACCGTCCTGATCAGCGGATGGGTGCGGACCTTCCGCAACAACCAGTTCATTG
>JANNAZ010000116.1:0-17437 GCA_031384895.1 Cyclobacteriaceae bacterium
CGAAATGTTTGGGACCGCAAGTAATGTGACCTACTTTCCGTACAGCAATTCTTCCCCCAATAATTACTATAACCCGTATCAGTCTCCGGGATACCCCTATCGTTCTAACTCGTATGACAATCCATCCTATTCAGAACCAACTGTTCGCAATGCTGAAGTGAAGATGATTCAGTCTGTTTTGCTTCGATTCAAATCCACTTCATCCGCTCCACAGGGGCTGAGTATGAAATATGAAGACATGAAGCGGCCAGCGCTGGATCAGACCGGGGACTTCGTGATTGCCAAGGATTCTGCCGTACTAGTCTACAAGAAGAAGGCCGAAATCTACTACCAACCGGATTCTGGGGACCCCCAGATTCGAGCCACCGTTAGCAAAGCCAAAACCCTTGTCTTGAACTCAGCTGACGTTCTAAAAGATGAGGACGAAGAGCCCGGCGGAATTAGGTTTTGGTATTCCAATCACCTCTACTGTTGGGGATACCGACGGGTAACAGCAAAGGTTGGTGGAGATGTTCAATCACGATACGTATTCTATGTCAACAGACTGGATTTTTAGATTGGCTATTGTCTCTATCGCCTGCATCGGAGTTATTCCTGCTGCAGGGCAGGTGACTCAATTGGGGCGATATGAAATCCCTATGGCTGATGATGATGGGGAGAAGTTCGCTGCGGCCAAACTAGGCCAAGACGGTTTGCTGGTGTACCGGCGTATCCTTGGCAAGAAGGAAGATCAGTTTGAATTGATAAAAATTGACACGGCCCTTAAAGAAAACTGGCGGGGGCTTATGCCGGTGGACAAAAAACTTGATGTACTGCAAGTTAAGTCTTCAGAGAACACGTTCTTTATGCTTCTCAAAGACCGGGGATACTTGGGCAAAGATTTCCTAATCCTCGCAATGAATCAGACGACGGGTGTTTATCGGACCTATTCGGTCAAGAACATTATTCCATTTTACCCTACTGAGTTTACCTTAACGAGCAAAGCCGCCCTTATTGGGGGCTATTTCAATAGCCGGCCGCTTGTCTTGCACTATGATTTCGAGAAAAAAAACTCCCGAATCCTCCCCGGTTTTTTCAATTCGCCTGGTGAACTGAATCAGATTAAGATTCAGCCTGATGAGACAATGGATATAATTGTCAGTGCTCGAAATTTTGAGAAGCGCCGTGCCCTCTGGATTCGTACATACACTGGGCAGGGTGAATTGCTGCAGACGACCGTTCTGCAACCCGAAGAAGACAGGCATCTTCTTTTTGGCCGGTCGATCAAATTGCCTGACGGAAGGCAGCTGGTGGCCGGGGTCTATGGCCGCTTTACAGAATATAGCCGCGGCATTTTTGTTGCTTCAATAGAAGTAACGGGGCAGTATGCCATTAAGTACTACAACTTCGCCGAGCTAAAGAACTTTTTCAGCTACATGAAGGCAAAACAGCAAAAACGAGTCAAGGAACGGATTGAACGCAAAACGATAAAAGGAAAGAAATTGAAGTTTAACTACCGCTTGCTCGTCCATGACCTGATCGAGCATGATGATCAGCTTCTGCTGGTCGGCGAGGCATTCTACCCTCATTATGTATATCCAAGGGATTACAATCCGCAGGCGAGACTAGACAGGATATTCGATGGCTACAAGTATACGCATGCTGTGGTGATTGGCTTTGGCAAGAGTGGGCAACTTGCCTGGGACAATAGTTTTGAAATTAACGATGTCCGCACTTTTCAACTTCAACAATATGTAAAAGTGCAAGCCGAAAAGGATCGGATCCTGCTCATGTATCTTTTTGAAAACGCCATACGGACAAAGATTATTTTCAATGACCAGGTGCTCGAAGGCAAAGCGACCGATCCGTTCCGCACCGGCAACCCGGTTGGAGAACTAGATGAGCAAAGTGAAAATACCGACAAGCTGGATGCCTGGTATGGAAGGTATTTCTACGCGTATGGGACGCAGACCTTGAAAGGACGTCGCGGCTCTGGCCGGAGGGTTTTCTTCATCAACAAAATTACTTACCGCTAAAATTTTCCTCAGACTGCAATAAACCGCTATATTTGCGGTCAGGCATGCAGAAAAAGCTCATTCTTGACTCCGATCTCCTCTCCGTCACGATCGATCGCCTTTGTCAGGAATTAATTGAAAATCACGGAGCTTTTGATTCAACCGTTCTATTGGGTTTACAGCCCCGCGGGATCTACCTGGCCGAGCGAATCAAAGAAAAACTCGAGATTGCCTGCAAGAAAGAAATCAAACTGGGCTATTTAGACGCAACATTTTACCGTGACGATTTCCGACGGCGCGAAGAGCCCCCAAAAGCGAGCGAAACACGAGTCCCTTTCTTAATCGAGGGGAAAAGTGTAGTGCTGATTGATGATGTCTTGTATACCGGGCGCACCGTTCGAGCTGCGCTGGACGCCATGATTGCATTCGGTAGGCCAGAAAAAGTTGAACTGCTGGTGCTCATTGATCGGAAACGTACCCGTGAGCTGCCGATATCCGCAGATTACGTAGGCCGATATGTGAACACCCTGGATACCCAACGTGTTTTGGTTGAGTTGAATGATGACCATACACTCAATCGGATTTGGTTAATCAACAAAGAATGATTTTATGCCGAGATTGAGTCAACCGCACTTGTTGGGAATCAAGAATATCACACGCGAAGATATTGAACTCATTTTCGAAACAGCAGACAATTTTAAAGAAGTCATCAACCGGCCGATCAAGAAAGTTCCCTCCCTTCGCGACGTGACAATTGCCAATGTTTTCTTCGAGAATTCCACTCGCACACGACTATCCTTTGAGCTCGCTCAAAAGCGGCTATCGGCTGACGTCATCAATTTCTCGGCCTCTACCAGCTCGGTAAAAAAGGGTGAAACCCTGTTGGACACTGTCAACAACATACTGGCTATGAAAGTCGACATGATTGTCATGCGACATGCCAGCGCAGGCGCTCCTCACTTTCTGTCTAGACATATCAAAGCCAATATCATCAATGCGGGCGACGGCACACACGAACATCCCACCCAGGCCCTGCTTGACGCCTATTCCATCCGTGAAAAACTAAAAGGCATCAAAGGAAAGAAAGTGGCCATCATCGGAGACATCCTCCATTCCCGTGTAGCCCTTTCCAATATTTTTGCGCTCAATAAACTCGGTGCAGAGGTGATGGTCTGCGGGCCCCCTACCCTCTTGCCGAAATTCATTGACAAACTCGGCGTCCGTGTCGAACTAGACCTTCAAAAAGCGCTCGCTTGGTGTGATGTTGCCAATGTGCTCCGAATACAACTGGAACGGCAGCAACTGAAGTATTTTCCTTCCCTGCGCGAATACACCTTGTACTACGGGATCACAAAAAAGACGCTGGATAGGCTGAAGAAGGATATTGTGCTGATGCACCCCGGGCCTATCAATCGAGGAGTTGAACTTAGCAGCGATGCGGCCGATTCCCATCATTCGATCATTCTGGATCAGGTGGAGAATGGCGTGGCCATTCGCATGGCGGTAATGTACCTGTTAGCGGGAGCCTCCTCCTGATCTCCTGCGGGAGTTTTGTAACTTGCCTGCCAGAATCACACATTATGATATACAACTCCATTGTAGAAACTATTGGCAACACCCCCATGGTCCGGCTCAACCGCGTCACCAAGGGAATCCAGGGAACCATTCTGGCAAAAGTTGAATATTTTAACCCGGGCAACTCTACCAAAGATCGGATGGCGATTAAGATGGTTGAAGATGCTGAAAAAGCCGGCATTCTTAAGCCAGGCGGGACCCTCATTGAGGGAACATCCGGCAATACGGGTATGGGTTTGGCGCTGACCGCTGTTGCCAAAGGCTACAAATGTATTTTCACTATGGCTGACAAGCAGTCTCAAGAGAAGATAGATATTCTCAAGGCGGTTGGCGCTGAGGTCATAGTCTGTCCGACGAACGTCGAGCCAGAAGACCCGCGGTCGTATTATTCCGTAGCGCGAAAACTCAACAAGGATATTCCAAACTCTTACTACCCTAACCAATACGACAACCCCTCCAATACCGCTGCCCATTACGAAACTACAGGACCGGAAATATGGAGACAGACCGGTGGGAAGATCACCCACTATGTAGCAACAGTTGGCACAGGCGGATCGATGTGCGGCACAGCTAAGTATCTGAAGGAGCAAAATCCAAACCTCATTACGGTAGGAATTGATACCTATGGTTCGGTCTTCAAGAAGTACAAAGAGACGGGCGTCTTCGACAGAAACGAAATATACCCTTACCTGACAGAGGGATTCGGAGAAGACATCCTGCCCAAAAACGTCAACTTTGACGTTATCGATTCCTTTATTAAGGTCACAGATAAAGATGGTGCGATCGCCGCCCGCAGGCTGTCGCGAGAGGAAGGACTGTTTGTTGGGTGGAGCAGCGGGTCCGCTCTTCATGGTGCACTTGAGTATGCCCGGATCAACCTAAAGAAAGATGACATGATGGTCATCTTGCTGCCCGATCACGGCACCCGGTACCTCAACAAAGTATACAATGACAACTGGATGAAAGATCACGGATTTCTGGAAGAGCGCACATTCTCGTCGGCGCGCGATATTCTGGCTCACCGCAAGGAAAAGAACGGGTTGTTTACCGTAGAAAAAAGTGCACTTATTGGCGATGCCATACGAATTATGAACCTGGAGGGAATAGACCAGGTTCCCGTTGTAGACAAAGATGAATTTGTAGGAAGCATTGCGTCGGCCAGTCTCCTCGAAAAGATCATCAACGATCCGAAAGCCAAGGACAGCAGGGTCGGTGATCTCATGGATAAGCCGATGCAGTTTGTGGCTCAGGATACCACGCTCGATGTGTTATCATCCATGCTCAACAAAAACAATAAGGCGCTTCTTGTCCGCGATGATGGACATCGTGTCCACATAATCACCCAACACGATATCCTTAAGGCAATGACCAGCTAGGCTCCTTGAGTCGTTAGTGTTTAACAATTTCGACTTCAACCCGATCATTGTAATTTGCATAGACGCTATTCTGTGGGTAGACCATCATCTTGCCGCCTTCCCCCTTAGTGAGTATCCGTTCGACAAGCACGCCCTCCGTGACTAGATACCGACGTACGGCCTCAGCCCTCAATTCGGAAAGCTCCTTGGCAGATCCATTCTTCTTAACATTGCTTACATCGCTCTCAAAATACTTGGTGCTGGTACCCAGGGTAATGATATCCCGGGACTCGGTTCCATTGCAATGCCCATGGATACGAACCTTATAGCCCTGATGCTCCTTCATCAAGTCGGCCAATCCGTCCAATTCCAATTGAGATTGCGGATGCATGACTACCGAGTTACGGTAGAAACTCACATTATTGAATTCGATATAGTCGCCTCGCTTGGCTCGCTCCAGGCTCAACGGTATGATCAACTCCCCCTCCGCTCCTGTACCTGATGAAACCGGAAGTGGATCTTTAAAATTAAAAGGGGTTTCTGTAGTCCTATATCCGGGGGCCACCGTTGTAATATAATAAACACCAGCTGCGTTTCTTGGTGCCGGCAAGTCGACAAGGGAATCTGCCTTGAAGGCCTGGTACTGAGTAGCCTTGTTTGATTCGGCAAAGTGTATTTCGCCCCGAATTTCATTTCCATTTTCCGCATTCAGGAAGCGGAATGTAAAGAGCTTTCCTTTTACTACTCGCTTTGGCTTGACAGGAACAACCACCACAGGTACAGGAACAACCGCAACTGCTGAATCCTTCTTCTCTTCTATCACTACCAGCGGTACAATTGGCAAAGGTATTGGCGCAGCAGCAGGTTCATCATTTCCAAGATGTCCAATGAAAAGCCAGGCATCCTTAAACTCTGATTCAGCCCGAACTTTGATCATGAATGAAAATGCCTTCTTTCGATCACTGGTCTGCAGCAAGTACACGTAATGCATGTTTTTAGCTGGATTGATAGCATATTGAGCGTTAAACCCAAGTTTATTCGCGCGGGTGGTATACCGAACAGCATTATCCGGAACGGCAAACACTCCGATGGTTACATAGTATTCCGGGTCAGAAGACTGTGCAGATACAGGCGTCCGGAATGTCAAGCAAGCCAGCACACATAACAATACGCTCAATAACTTCATACGCGTTGCAATTACAATTCTTCGAAGATAGCAAATTACCTAAAAAAAACCGTATTGATACGGCTTGAAACCTTTGATTAGAGCCAATACGCAAAGCAATATGAAGTTACAGCGGGAACTAGTCGTTGTGGAGTACCTCAATTTCCACCCGAACATTTGCCTCAGCCCTTTCATCGTCTACCTCATACAAGGGTTTCTTGCCGCCCCAAGCTTTAATCGACATTCGACTGTTGTCGATGCCATTGGCCGCCAGGTACCTGCGTATTACGTCAGCCCGCAATTCAGAAAGCAGTGTCGCCGAACCGAAATCCTCCTCCGTGTTCTCCATTGAAAAGAAGTCCGCAGACCCCTCCTTCATCCGAATAATCACCCCTTTATCGTTCCCATTCGTATGGCCATGGATTCGAATCTTCTCGGTTGGGTTCTCCTTTAGAATATTCACAAGATGATCCACTTCGTATTTAGACTCCGGGCGCAGAATCGCCGCATCCCTGAAAAAATAAATGTAGTTCAAGGTTTCAGTCGAACCCTTTGTCAGGGTCTTTGACTTGTTGGCGACTGCTTCTTTTATTTTTTCCTCTTTCGTCTTTTCAGGAATAACAGGCGTAGGCGGCGGTTGGATTGCGGCAATCTCAACCGGAGTCTCCACTGCGGGAGTGGGCGCGACCCTGACGACTACGTCATCCAGAGAACCATTGTATACCCATGTATCCGTCAACGGTGTTGTGCCTTTAATTCGCTCGGCCTCCGCAATAGCTCCAGGTTTATCACCTGTCTGCATCGCATAAACATAGTAAAGGCCTCTGATTTTGTTCAGCTTAGCGGTTGACTTGATCGCATATTTCTGAACTTGCTTGACAAAGCGGTTTGCATTCTTTTCGGAGGAAAACGCACCGATGACCACGATGTAATTATCAGGTTCAGCAGCATCTACCTGAGCAACAGAGCTTCCCCAGGCAGTGCAGCAGATCAAACAAGCCAACCTAAATGTCTTCATGCAATGGCAATTTGTTACAATGTATTTCGACCAACTTTATAAATTTATTCAATTTTGGTTGAAATATTACATTCCAAGCTCAGCTTTTGCGCCCGCAGGTCTTATGGCATCCGGTTTGAGTGTCGGGAGACGAGGATCCAACGCTTCATACTTCGCACATACACTTCCGTATAGCGCAGGTCCAGGAGAAAGGGCGTACCTCCATTTATACCTTCAAAGGTCCCTAATCCTGTCAAAATCGCCGTTTCCGCATACAAGCGCACTGACACTTCCTTGATGGTCACCTTACGATAAACAAGCTTTCCGGTACGCATGTCTTCGATGACCTCCCGTTTGTTCTGGACCCAACCGTTGGAATGTATATACTGAATCTTTTCGTCCAGGATTTTTTCCAGAGAGTCGGCCTGACCGGCAATTAACCAGTCAAATTTCTTGCTCGACAGGTCAAGAACAGATCGCTCTGCAGTCGACTGTGCACAGACTCCACCCGCAAGGTGCATAAGCAGTATCGCAATAATCACCCGCATATTTTTGCCTTGGAAAGTCTAGCGAGACAGCTCCTCCACGACTAGTTCGCTGTCTGGCTTTGATTCATCTGTCAGTGCCACCTTCCCTCGCTCTTGACGTAGGATACGCATGTAGAGGGAAATATTTTTGTCGAACAGGAACCGGAAGAAAAGTTTGGTCCAGGAGGAATGTGATTTTAGGGAATCATAGTATTCCGGAGCCTTATTCTTTAGATCAGGCAATTTGTTCCAGGGGATCGAGGGAAAATCATGATGCTCATTGTGAAACCCCACATTGAACGCTACGGTATTGAGTGGTCCATAGTAACTGTACGTTTCCTGCTTCTCATCCAAGGTCAAGTAATGCTCCTGAATCCAGCGCGCACCTAACGGATGCAGTCCAACGGAAAAGAAAAAGCTAATAAGCATGAAGAAAAAAGCCTTCGGGCCAAAGAACATCCAGATGGCAACATTAAATGCAATTTGAATAATCCAGTTCGTCACAATCCAGCCGTCAATCGGTTTGATTTCTTTCAAACGAAATGTTCGGACTGCCTGGAAGACCGGAAAGAAAAGCATCCAAAGTGCTTTACCCAGAAAAGAGTGATTGATCAACTTGGCTTCCCAATGATCCGGGAGGTCACCATCCAATTCATGGACACCCTGAAAGGCATGGTGCTTAATATGATACCGTACGAATGAAATGGCGCTCGGGAAGGTATGTGGTAAGTTGGCAATTATTGCAGCAACAAGATTCCAGGACTTGCGCTTGAAAAGCAGGTGGTGCGTGCACTCATGTATCATGACAAAAAGGGCATGATTGGCAAATGCTCCACCCAGGTAGGCAGCCAGAAAAACCACCCACCAGGAGGCGTCCTTGACCAAATAAGCCCCACCGACCATTCCCCCTACCAGGCCTAAAATTGCCAGGAAGGTTACCGGATTTTTGCCTATTAAGACCCGTACTTCAGGGTGTTTAACCATTATTTCCCTCGTGCGGGCCCGATGCGGCTCAGGGCCGGTCGAAAATCGAAAACTTGCTGTTGCTGACATACTCTTTAATAAAGGGTCAAAGTTAGGGAATTTTAGGCAGCAGGCCCATACGGTTACACCTTCACTTTGGGTTGATTCATGACTTGAGTCTGCACTTGAATGGACTCGTGGTGGACCAACCTCAACAAGTCGCGCGTGAAGTCCTCCTCGAGTCCCATGGCCTTACCCATAGCGACCCGTGTTTGGATAATTTCCTCCCAACGGTTCACTTGGAGGATGGTCACGTTGTTTTCTTTCTTGTATTGACCGATTTGTTTCGAAATTTTCATTCGGCTAGCCATCTTCTGCATGATCTCATCATCGATGTGATCAATTTGGTCCCGGAGAACATTTAGCGTATCCTTAAATGTTCTATCATCCGAAGATACCGAGCGTACCACCAGCCCTTCAAGCAGGCTGGCCAGCATGGCCGGAGTCACTTGTTGCTTTGCATCGCTCCAGGCGGCGTCTGGGTTCAAATGGCTTTCGATCATGAGCCCGGACATATCCAGGTCAAGCGCCTTCTGCGACACCATTGCAATCAGATCACGATTGCCTGAAATGTGACTTGGGTCGCAGAAAAGCTCCAACCCCGGAACCCGGGTCTTCAGTTCAATGGCCAGGTCCCACATCGGTGCGTTCCGGAACGGCCCCTTTTCAAATGAAGAGAACCCACGATGAATGGCCGCCATGCGTTTGATACCGGCCCGTTCAATTCGCTCCAGCGCACCCATCCATAGTTCCAGATCTGGATTCACCGGGTTCTTCACCATGACAGGGACATCGACTCCTTTGAGCGCATCGGCAATTTCCTGAACCGAGAATGGATTAACAGTTGTCCGCGCTCCAATCCACAGGATATCCACCCCCGCTTTCAGACACGCCTCAACGTGTGCGGCGTTGGCCACCTCCGTAGTAATTGGGAGCCCGGTTTCCTGCTTGGCCATCGCAAGCCATTTCAATCCTTCCAGTCCAGCACCTTCAAATTGTCCGGGCCGTGTACGCGGTTTCCAAATCCCGGCACGCAAGGCATGGACTTTTTTCGTCGCCGCAAGCAATTTTGCTGTGGTGAGTAGCTGACTCTCAGTTTCCGCGCTGCAGGGACCGCTGATAATAAAAGGGCGCTTGGCGCCGAAGGATTCGGTGATGGTCGTGAAGGAGGTATTCATGGAAGTCGGCATAAGTGCGTAAGTCGTTAGGGGCGGTTCAATTCATTAACAAATTTTGGTTGCTTCGGTTCATCTCCGATGGCAGCCGTCGGAAGAACGGGTACATCCAATACCCGCCGTATTTTGTTGGCCTCTTGTAATACAGCATTCAACTCCCGGGTATTACGCTTCATCAACTCATAGTGGAACCGCTGCAGATGCATGATGTACTCGGCAAGGGCCTGGCCAAGGTATTCTGCATTCTGTTCGAAGATCGGCGCCCACATTTCGGGTGAACTTTTTGCCAGCCGAACAGTGGAGGCAAACCCACTGCCCGCCAGGTTAAAGATATTTTTTTCATCCTTCTCGATATCCAACACCGTCTTGCTCAACAAAAACGAACTCACGTGAGAAAGATGCGAAACGTATGCCACGTGTTTGTCATGTTCATCCGGGTCCATAAAGATAGTCTTCAGGCCCAGAATCGTAAAGATGTTTTGTGCGAGGGTTAGCGCTCCGGCGTCCGATTTTTCTTTTTCACAGACAATATTGACTTTGTCTCCGAATAATCCCAGAAAAGCCGCTTCCGGTCCGGAATTTTCCGTCCCTGCCAACGGGTGAGCCGCAACAAACCGGGTTCGGTTTCTATGATTGGCCACCGCCTTACAAATGGATGATTTTGTCGATCCCAGGTCAATGACTACCGCACCTGGCTTTACAACGTCCAGGATTTGAGGCAACATCGCCCGTATGGCGTTAACAGGAATCGCGAGCAGGATGACATCGGATTTTTCAAATGCGGCATCCTCTCCTTCCACTGTATCGACCAGCCCGAGTTCGAGCGCTCGTTTGCCGTGATTAGGGTTGAGATCAACGCCGATGCGTAGATTCACCTCAGGTGCATTCTTAAGGTCCAATCCAATGCTTCCGCCAATCAATCCCAAACCAATAATCGTGACGTTCATGCCGCAGACACTTTAGCAATGTTAGTACGCAGCATGATAGACTCCTGTTTCCACGCACGAATACGGAGAAGTGCTTCTTGCATTTTCAATTCGGGTGCGCATAGCGAAACACGAACATATCGGCTACCGGCTTCTCCGAAAACAAACCCCGGAGTAATGAAGACTCTCGCACCATAGAGAATGTCATCCACCCAGGTCTCCACATCCGGAACATGTGACGGTACTTTCGCCCAGACGAAAAGTCCGCTCTGTTGTTCCGCATACTGGCATTCAAGTTCATCGAGGATTGCTCGGGCTGCACGGCTGCGGCTGCGGTACACGCTGTTCAATTCTTCAAACCACGCTGGTCCGCTCTGGAGGGCCTCAATGGCAGCATGCTGCAGGCTCAAGAACATACCTGAATCCATATTGCTTTTTACTTTGAGTACAGCATCGATGTGATCCCGCATTCCCGCGAGCCAACCGATCCGCCATCCAGCCATATTGTGTGACTTGCTGAGTGAGTTAAGCTCCATCGCCACGTCATTCGCTCCCGCCACACCCAGAATGCTCATGGGGGACTCGTTCAGGATAAGGCTGTAGGGGTTGTCATTCACCAGAAGAAATTTATTCTTGCGCGCCAGGTCAACGAGTGCATTCAACTCATTCTTGCTTGCTACACGACCGGTCGGCATATGGGGAAAATTGACCCACATGATTTTCACATTGGACAAATCCTGCCGGGAAAGCTCTTCGGTATCGATGCCCCAATTCAAAGATTCCTTCATCTGATACAAACGGGGCTTCCCTCCAACGAGCCGGGTGGCCGAGGCATAGGTTGGGTATCCGGGGTCCGGGATGAGCACCTCATCGCCTTCGTTGACAAACGCCATTGAAATATGCAGAATACCTTCTTTTGATCCCATCAGTGGAAGAATCTCAGTTTCAGGATCGAGATTCACCTCATACGTTCGCGCGTAGAGCTCAGCAATGGCAGCGCGAAGAGGCGCAATTCCTTTGTAACTCTGGTAGCCATGATTCCCGGACATGCTGGCCGACTGGACCAACGCCTTGATCGTCTCCTCGGAAGGCGCCAAGTCTGGACTGCCAATGCCGAGGTTAATTACAGGTGCCACCGTCCCACCTTTCCTCCCGGAAGAGGGGCCGGGGGTGACGTCCAGGCGACGGACTTCCGCGAGTTTTTTGCTGAAGTAGTACTCCTCCACCTGGTCTATGCGTTTGGCGGTTTGTATCATAACTAGAATTTAATGTTTGCTTTCTTGTACTCACCCAACACGTTTAGGTTTCGGGTCTGACGCAATACCTGGCGCATGGCCCTGTCATATTTCTGACGTTCCGCCCATTCGACATCCACATGAATCGAGTATTCGCTAGGGCGACCCAGAATGGGAATTGATTGAATCTTGGTCAGGTTGATGGCGCTGCTCTTGAACACGGTCAACACATCTGCAAGGCTTCCAACCTGGTTTGCTACTTCAAAAGAAAGGGAAGCCTTGTTGCTGCCTGTAACCGCCGACTTGGATTTATGTAAAATAAGGAACCGCGTAAAATTCTTCTTGTTGGTTTCGATTCGCTTCTCTACTATATGGAGGCCAAACTTCTCTGCCGCCTGCGCATTCGCGATAGCTGCCACGTCCTTCAGTTTTTGCTCCTTAATTTTCCGTGCCGAAAGCGCCGTATCCTCGCTCTCCCGAATGATTACGTTATCCAATTGCTGGAGAAAATCCGTGCACTGCCGGATTGCCATCGGATGCGACTCGATGGTGCGTATGTCGGTTAGCTTTACACCGGGGAGCGCCATCAAGTGAAGGTGAATGGGCAGATAGAGTTCTCCCACAATTGAGAAATGATACTCCTGAAGGAGGAAATAATTCGGAAGAATACTACCTGCAATGGAGTTCTCAATCGCCATCACACCATACTCCGCACGGTCGCTCTTAATAGCCTCGCATAGGTGGTGAAAGGTAAGGCACTCAATTGTACTGACTGGGCCTCCAAAATGTGTGAAGGCAGCAACCTCGTGAAAGCTAGCGGCAATCCCCTGGATAGCGACTTTGATTCCGTTTTTCTGGGCTGGCTTCTTCCCGACCCTCGCCGCGACGACTGTGTGTGTTTTTCTTTTCATAAGGCTTCATAAAACAGAAAGTCCCGCTTCTGGCGGGACTTTCTGGTGGTGCTTGCGTGATTATTACGAACGATGCACTATTCCATCAAGTCCCTCCTGGGCCTGAAAATAATAGCTATAGAAATAAAATCGTTTCGTGATCACAAGAGCAATAAACATGAAATTTTGTGGTTCTCCAACCTTCTCAAGTTGAATCAGGAAATATTCAGGAAAATAGTTGCCAGACTAACTACTGTTAGCTCTCCTGGCCCTTACCTTCGTGGAACTAATTAATACGCTATGAGCTTACGCATACTCCTGCTGGTCGCCGGCCTTCTGATGATTCGCTGCGGCAATTCTTCATCCAACGGACATGAACACAACGAGGGTGACACCGACTCCACCAGCCCGAATCAGGTATTATATGATCAGGTGATGGACATTCATGATGAAGTCATGCCCAAACTGCAGGACCTCTATACACTCAAGAAGGGGCTTGAGGACAAGATTGCTGCGACTCCAAATATATCAGCTGAAGAAAAACAGATGCTGGAGAAGCGGATTGTCATTCTCGATTCCGTGAGTCAGTTGATGATGGACTGGATGCATAGATTCTCTCAGAAGCCCGACAGCACGGATCAGGAAGCGGCCCGTGAATACCTTGAGTCGGAGATGGAAAAGATTCGAAAGGTTAGAGAAGCTATGCTCGAAGCAATTGCTTCAGAGAAAGGATCTAAGTGACCTCCTATTTGACTTTAGTAGCTTTTCGCTTCGCCACTTCGTGGTGAGGTAGAGAGAGTTGCTTTCCGTTCTTGCCGGATTTTTTGTGCTTCCGCATTTCATCGCGGATGTTATATCGGATGGCATCCCAATACTCTTTTCCATAAGGCACCAGGATTTCCGATCGGGCCGGGATATCCTCGACGGCCTCAATGAAACAGCGCTTCCCTTCTGTCTCGTACTCGGAATTGTTCTTTACCCCTTTTACCCGGATAATCCCCTGGGCGTCGTTTGCAAAGTGAGCTACCGACTTTTTGGTCTTCCAGGCATCGATTACGTACTTCAAGTTGAAGTAAAACACATACCCATTACGGTCATCGGCCATTGCTTCAACTTCCTTCCAGGTAAGGATTACTCCTTTATACTCCACAATTTTGGCCCCTTTCTTAATCGCAACCTTGGTGTAGAGGCCCTTACCGGCGCCCGGCAAGAGAGATTTCTTAATGTAAAGATGTTTTTCTAATAGTGCCATTTCTGTTCGTCCCGATACTTACTATCGGAAGGGCCGCAAGGTAGAACGAAGGAGTCGCCAATGGAAATAAAATTTGCAAGTTGGCAGTTGGTGGATTCGAGCCACTTCACAAAATCATTCAGAGTTTTGATAGTGTATGTGGTCCCGAAATTGAAGGGCCAAAAAATGTAGTTCCCGCAGATGCATCGCGGGGATGGTACCGCATTCCAATCAATATAATAGAATGTCCCGCAAGGCTACTTCACCAGCACCAGGTGATTGGCCATCAACATCATCAGGTCGTTGTCATCGACCAGCTTCTTTACATCCGCCACCAGGAGGAAGTTCTCATAGAAGCTATTCAATTCCTCCCCTGCCATACCATAGCCCAGCAGTTCCAGACGGTCCTGTTGGTCCGGACTTGCAGTCCGTGACCCATTCGGTGCACAATCTCCTTCGGAGCCGGACCTTTGGTCCTTCCCGCACCTTCTCGCCACCTCGTATTGGCATCGCACGTCCCACGCTTTCCCCGGGTACATATCTTCTATTCAATATAGGAAATATCCGCCAACCCTTTCCGATACCCAAAATAGTCACGCGCCGAACTGAGCAAATAATGTTCTGCCTCATCAACAATACCTGCCGCCACCGGATTGTTGTGGATGTAGTCCACCTTCTGGTTCGTGAATTTCCTCGTAAACAATTCAATGGGATGCATACCTTCTTGCCATACTTGGTTGGAGTTCTGACCTGTTTGAAAGTGTTTCTGCAACCATTCCCTCCGGCTCTCGAACTCGGTGCCGATCCTTGTCAACAGCTCTTTGCTGGTGAAGCCCTTGAAGTCGCGCATTACATCGGACAGGCCTTTGTCATTCCCCGGCCTAACCGATGCAATCATGTGGAGATGGCTTGGCATCAGGCACCACACGTAGACCTCCAGGCCCTTGTTGGCAATGCAATAATTCATTGAATCCACGACCACCTTGGCAAGCTCACGTCTCGTAAACAAATCAATCCAGTCGACGATTGTGTGCGTAAGGAAATGCAGCCGGTCGCTGCGTATCGCATACTTGAAGCCCATGTGGCAAAAATATGCTTAGGCCTCCGTGCGTTCAATCTGGTTTTCCGTACTATTTACATCCAGATTGGAGATTATCGCTTCGCTTTCCCTTTCGTTGTTGCATCAATCTCCCGGCTGGACCAAAGGTCCACCTTCGAATCAGGCTCGCTCAAACGGTCGGGACCGCAGGTCCCGACCAACTGGTAAAAAGTGATGATCTCAACAAAAGCCAGGTAATGCGCATTCGTTCTCCTGGGTTTAAACACTTCATCCGGGATTTTCAATGACTCCGCAAAGGGGTTCCGGATTTGTATCGGTTGCAGGATTCGCTGCATATCACAGAACTGCTTAATGATCTTCTGCTGGCTGGCCGTGTCGATCTTCCCCGCACTCAGCTTGCGCTGGTAGTCCATGATCTTTTCATCCTGTTCCTTGCTTTCATCGATGTAGATCAAAAACGAGCGGTTAGCATTGTCCTCGTAGATGCTTTCTTTGGTCGTACACCCGGCAATGGTTACCGGGCCTTCCACTATCAGCTGGATAGATTTAGTTTCTCCTTTCGTGTTCTTAAAAGGCACCGTGCGGATGATCTTCCGCTTGCTTTGCAGTTCACGTATCGGGAACAGTGCGCTTTCTGCCCCGTCCAGGTCTTCGATCAATACTACCTTGTGCCTCAGATCATATCTTCCAAAGTAGTAGATCGCTGCTGCCGTGAGGCTCGTGCTCTCCATTTTGTCTTCTTCCGGGATCAGTGCGCTCACCTTCTCTTGCAAGTGCGTCTTGCCGATTCCTGAACTGCCCAGGCTGATCACATGCAAGGGCGTTTCTCTTTTCCGGCTAGTAAAGATCAGGTACATCAAGAGGCGATTATTTTCTTCTCCGATCACGCCAGCTTTACCAATGTCTTCCCTTGTTCTTTCTATCAGGTTTGGAGCACTCAGGTAAAGCCGGGCTTGCCGCTGTTCTTCTTCGCTTAATATCTTGCGCTTATCGTTTTGATGTGCGCTTTGCCGCTCGATCTCATCAAGCCTGTATTGTTCCAGCAGATCAGTCAGGTCCGTGAGGGCGGCTGTGATTACGCTCGTGCCGATCTCTAATTTCTCAGCCACTTTCCGCACCAGCTTCTCTACCTGTGTGTCGTTGTACAAGTCCAGGTTGTGCCGGAGGCTCAGGTGCTCCACCTGGATTTTCAGGGTCGTCCTCATTCTGTCCAGCCCTTCCAGCCTGATACCGCCTAAGACCGTGATTTCAACCACCCCATGCTTAAAGCCTATGTGCTCTGCGTTCGTGATATCAAGGCTTCGTTTGGCAGTGGGCTGTTCCATCTCAAAAATATATCCTTCTTGTGTACGATCAGACCCAAATCTATAACATCATGCCTATTCAGGCAACCACTATCGTCTTTTTTTAGGTATTATCGTACATTATATTTGGCCCATTAGCGCACTTTCATACACTTAATGGTCTGTTTATGAGCAAAATCGGGGATCGCATCGCACACTTACGCAAGGTCAAAGGCATTTCTCAGACCGACCTGGCTTCCAGCATTAAAGCCTCCCGCGAGGCTATCGGTAAGTATGAACGCAATGAGGCAATGCCCTCCGTGGAGACGGCCAAGAAGATCGCAGACGTTTTTGAAGTGACCCTGGACTTCCTGGTCGATGACAGTGCCGTGGCCTCCTTTGACAAGCAGACCGTCAAGCGTCTAAAAGATATCGAGCATCTGGCCGAGGATGATAAAAAAACTCTCTTCTCAATGATGGATGCTTTTCTGCGCGATGCTAAAACCCGTAAAGCCTACGCGGCTTAAACTTTTCCTGATGAAAGGCTGTAGAATAAATACGTACTACGTCAAGAACGATCAACCTTATACGATGTATAAGGATTTCTTTTCTCTTCATCCCTACAACGAGTTTACCCAGCAAGGGCCTAATACCTGGAAAGGCCATTGGGGCGGTCGAACGATCACAATCATCCAGAAGCATCAAATGTCTGAGATCAAAGAGGCAGACGTAACTATCGAAAGAGATCCAGACTTTAAGGAAGATCCAGAGACAACCTATGGAATGCCTTCAAAAAAAGAGATCGCCCTGGCGCTGGATAAACACCTGAACGAGATTTACGATTAGGAACCAGTATTTTTAAATGAAGAAGATTTTAAGCTTCGTATCTGGTCTTGTCGTACTTGGTCTTCTTGGCTGGGCAGTTTGGGAAGTTATTAACTTGTATGTAGCCCTGCTAAAAACGCTTGACAAGCAGGTAGCGGCTGCTATCATTGCTGCTT
>JANNAZ010000118.1:0-2646 GCA_031384895.1 Cyclobacteriaceae bacterium
CTTCATAGTCCCAAGTCAGCGTTCTGCCGCCAATATTCGTCGGACGACCGCAGTTATCGTAGGTGTACTGGGTCGTCGCCGCTCCCCTGGTCACAGACATCAATTTGTCCGCATCATCATAAACGTAAGTATCCGTTCCCGTTGCCGAGATTCGGCTCCTTGAAACAACAGTGGTACTAATCCGCGCCAAATCCTTGTATCCATGATCCTATGTATTGACCCGGGTTCGAGTCATTGAAATTAGCAACACTAGATAAATAGGAGCAAAAACAGGAACAATCCACATCAATAGCTCAATTGGTAAGAGTGGAATCTGAAACAGTAGAAATAAAAGTAGAATTGTTGCACGTTGCTTTTGTGTTCGATCCTGTTTTGACAGCACCATTCGAACGACCAATATCGCGGAAATTCCAACACAAATCAAGATGCCAACGCCCAGAGCAACCTGAAACCACGAATTCAAGTGAATTCCTGACCTAAGAAACATCTTTCCTACAAAATATATTCCCACAATATTTCCTTAATTAGGTTCCTGCGCGATTGCCCAGTGACCCTCGCCAAGGTTCATGACCTGGCGAATAGCATGGGGTCTGCTCGGGGAGCCTATTTTTAGGAATGCGCTTCCGGAGTGCCTCATCGATAAACTGTCCCCAAATCCAATACAAATCTGGGTCTCCTTGAACATCCTCAAGGGTTCCCAAGTAAACGACATTCGGTCCATGGACGCCGCCATTCGCATCCACGTAAAAGTGGTCAGGTGAATCGGTATCCCAAACGCCACAACTCATAAATCCATTTAATCCACGCGTCCAACCATTACCCATTAAGAAATAGACCCGCTTCACGCCGTCCTTTCCGGTGACAATGATCAAGTCAACATCCATGTTAGGATTTGAATGATAGCCTCGCGGTATTCCAACTGAACTCCACGTTTTGCCCCATGACTTGTCTGGCTCTCCAATTCCCACTACAGACCCGCGAAACCCCGGATCGACATAAACTATGCCAGGGTTATGCCATCCTAGACCATTTGGATCGACCCTCTTCAACGGATTACTATCACAGTATACATACCAGTTTCGCCCGTCACCTATTGGATCTCGGCTCAGAAACCTTCCGGTCTCCGCGTCATAGTACCGATGTCCCAGTAGCTTATATCCACTCTCTCCGTCTTCCTGATAGCCGTGACCACCCGCGAAGCCTTTCTGAGTCGCGGAAGGATTCGTTCGGGCAATGACCTTTCCAAAGGCATCAAACTCTGCTGTCTCTGTAACGGCACCAGCATTCGACATGCCCTTCATCGAGCCCATTCGGTCAGGCAAAATCGTACTGGTTACGCCGCCAGATTTCTCCGAGACACCCGGAACCATTGTCGCCACACCGGCTCTGAAATCAGGGCCGGGATGATCGTGAACGAGCCACAGCCGCATCCATTTGTTTCCGATGGTTCTTGCGGTAACGGTTAACTACTTCAAAGGTTACGGCCTCAGCGATTTCGTATTCACCAGGAAGAACGTTAAGGCGCTTTAAGACGATTGGTTTTTCAATGTTAAACGCATTTTCTTCAGTATCACCACTTGAAACCCTAATTTCGACAGCTGTTGCAATCAACACAATAGCCGAAAGCTTCCGTAGACGCAATCGATCATGTTTTCCTTGATAGTCAGATACTGTCAGAACACTTGCAATCAATACTAGAAATAATACAAATCCAATAATATGAATTGATTTCACTACTACATTCTTCCTCTCAAAGGAATACGAGTGGGTATTTTTATTGGAATGCCAATGCTTGCAGGTTTCTTTTTCTTTGGTTTTTTCTTTTTCTTGCCCATCGTCTGGCTGCCTACGGCTAATTCAGGATACTCGTAGCCTATACAGAACATTAGTGATCGCCCCCAGTAGAATTCACTTTCAAACCCCAAGTAAAGCCTGCAATATGGTGAAAATGTGTCAAATAGAGCCATGGATTCACAACTATAACATGCGACAAAATCAAGCAGTTTAGTCCGTTTTCCAAGAGCATACTCCATTTCCTCTACCTGGTATGTTGCATTAGGGTCATGCATATTGTCTCTTAACTCCCAGAGGACTTTAGAACCATGGCCGATGTAAACTACCGCATCTGCGGTGGTAAGAGCCTGATCACAATTATCCGCTGTAGCATTCCAAACTACTTCAATTTCATATTCCCCTCCATATTGATCCTTCAGGCTATCAATTAATACGAGAGCCGCTACAAGAAACCCGGGTCCTGTTAAATTACCCAATAAAATTACTAGCTTCTTTTTCAAGCCTTCGGCATCGACCGATTTTAGTGGATTGTTCTCCACGTATGTGTGCCAATTGCGCCCATCAAAAGCTGGATCTCTACTCAAGAATCGCCCCGTCTCAGCATCGTAGTACCGATGTCCCAGCAGTTTGTACCCAGACTCACCATCCTCTTGATAGCCGTGACCGCCCGCAAAGCCTTTCTGAGTCGCGTTCGACCCCGTCCGAGACACAACCTTGCCGAAAGCATCGAACTCGGCCGTGTCGGTGACTGTAGCTCCACTGGCCATGCCCTTCATCGAGCCCATTCGGTCCGAGAGGATGGTGCTGGTTACGCCGCCAGATTTCTCCGAGACACCAGGCACCATCGTCGCC
>JANNAZ010000148.1:0-2239 GCA_031384895.1 Cyclobacteriaceae bacterium
CGGCTGTTAGGATGTGATCACGCTCCAGGAGCACTTCATTGCGGTCGATAGAAACAACTTCACCGGTATCTTCATCCACAAAGTCTTCCGTCCAGGTCTTCAATACACGGGCGGCCAATTTGCGATCAACTACTTTTTTCAACGTAGGTTTTGTAGCCTCGACTTCTTCGGAGAGTCCAAATAGGTCGAGGATATCCTTGTCTGTTCCGTACCCAATGGCACGCAGCAGCGTAGTAACCGGGAATTTCTTCTTGCGGTCGATGTACGCGTACATGACGGAGTTAACGTCAGTAGCAAATTCAATCCAGGATCCTTTGAACGGGATGATCCGTGCGGAATACAATTTTGTACCGTTGGTATGCTTGCTCATGGCGAAGAAAACGCCAGGGGAGCGGTGCAATTGAGAAACGATGACGCGCTCGGCACCATTGATGACAAACGATCCCTTTTCTGTCATGTAGGGGATATTTCCAAGGAACACTTCCTGTTCGATGGTCTCGAAATCTTCGTTGTCCTCGTCGTTACACGTGAGGCGTAATTTCGCCTTTAACGGAACAGAGAATGTTAACCCCCGGTCGATACATTCATCGACATCGTATTTAGGTGGATCGATTGTATAGTCGACGAATTCCAGCACAAAATTCTCGCGCGAGTCGGAAATGGGGAAGTTCTCTGCAAATACTTTGAAGAGGCCCTCATTCTGTCTTTTCTCGGCAGGCGTTTCGATCTGCAAAAAGTCTTTGAAGGATTGAAGCTGAAGGTCGAGAAAATCGGGATAATCGATGATCCGCTCGATGTTTGAAAAGTCAATCCGGTTGTTGATAGTCTTCTTTGCCAAGGTGCATTCAGTTTAGATTCCCGGTTCTAGATCCACAAAAGGGTAGAAAATACAGTAACCCCACCCCTATCCCGATCGCAATCGGGAGGGTTGGGGCCTGTAATAAAGGTTAGACGGTACCCAGCGTCTTCAAGAAGTTATTTCAACTCGACGTCGGCGCCAGCCTCTGCAAGTTGCTTCTTGAGATTCTCTGCTTCTGCTTTCGGCAAGCCTTCCTTGATAGTTTTAGGAGCTCCGTCGACCATATCCTTAGCCTCTTTGAGGCCCAGGCCGGTTAGTTCTTTTACAAGCTTCACAATTTGGAGCTTGTTGGCGCCAGCGGCTTTCAATACCACATCAAAATTTGTTTTTTCGGCAGCAGCAGCTCCACCACCACCTGCGGCGGGGCCTGCCATTGCTACTGCAGCGGCAGCGGGCTCGATGCCGTAGGTTTCCTTCAGGTAAGAAGCCAGTTCGGTAACTTCCTTAACAGAAAGTTCTACCAGTTGATCGCCAATTGTTTTAATGTCAGCCATTTTTGTAAGTGTTTAAGATTCAGTTCAATAATTATTTTGCTCTTTCTTCCAACGTTTTCACCAATCCGGCAATGGTCTGCTTGCTGCTCAACAGGGCAGACAAGACATTCTTTGCTGGGGCTTGGAGCATAGAAATGATCTCGCCAATGAGCTCATTTTTCGACTTAAGGTCGCTGAGCAGGGTGAGACTTTCTTCGCCGAAAAACAGGTCGGATTGAATGGATGCTGCCTTGAAGACAGGCTTCCCTTCGTTTTTCTTTCTGTATTCCTTGATCGCTTTTGCGGGGGCGTTGCCAATTTCTTTCGAAAAGATCACACCCGAGAATCCATGCAATGCGTTGAACATGGCTTCAAAATTACCGGTTTGCTTTTCCAGCGCTTTGCGGATCATGGTGTTTTTATACACCCTGTATTCCACACCCTGGTTAAAACAAATTCTCCGGAAGGCATTGATTTGCGCTACCGAAAAACCTGACGCATCAGTAATATAAAAGTGATTGTGCTGGGAGAACTTTTCTGCCAGCTGTTCAATAATCTGTCCTTTTTCTTCGCGGGTCATTGTTTTTAGAATTAGAGTCCGCCAATCGTACTCCGGTCAACCATTATTCCGGGGCTCATCGTAGTCGAAAGGCAAATGCTTTGGAAATACGTTCCTTTCGAAGAGGCCGGCTTTAACTTCGCTACCATGTTGATAAGTTCAGCGGCATTGTCTTTAATCTTGTCCGCGCTGAAGGAAGCCTTACCAATGGAGGCGTGAATGATTCCTTGTTTGTCAATTTTGAAGTCCACCTTCCCTGCTTTCACATCTTTCACTGCTTTTCCAACTTCGAGGGTTACTGTACCAGACTTCGGGTTAGGCATCAACCCACGGGGGCCGAGTACCTTA
>JANNAZ010000150.1:0-16444 GCA_031384895.1 Cyclobacteriaceae bacterium
CCAGAAGACCATGTACGCGTTGTGGACATTGGAATTCGGCTTGCTGAGCTGAGAGGTGATGGATCGCTGAACCCTGAGCTGGCTAATGCGCGCGCGTCGTTGCTAGAGGTAGAAGAGACGCTTGGATTAATTGGCGGAGAAGCGCTCTACAGCTTCTACCCGGAGAAACGTCACACCATTACAGAAGAAGGTCACACGGAGAAAACGTTTGACATTAATGCGATGGCTAAATTGCTAGATGGGGATCAGGCAGCTATTATACAACGAGTTAAGACAATTATCTCCGACAAGGAATTTGCGCTCATCGATACCGGCGACCTTGCAGAATACCGGGCTCAGGTGCTGAAGTGGTGCAAACTCCTCGCAGACCAGGGCTACGGTGCAATGGCCTACCCAAAAGAATACGGAGGCAGCGGCGACATGGCGGCCTACTTTGCCATCATGGAGGCCTTGAGTTATCACGACCTGAGTATGGTGATCAAGTTCGGTGTGCAGTTCGGACTCTGGGGCATGAGCGTGTACTTCCTGGGAACAGAAAAACATCACAAGAAGTATTTGAAATCAATCGGTACGTTGGAACTCCCTGGTTGCTTCGCTATGACGGAAACAGGTCACGGTTCAAATGTGAAGGGCATCGAGACTACAGCGACCTACGATCACGCAACACGGTCATTCATCATCAATACGCCGAACGAGCTGGCAAAGAAGGAGTACATAGGCAACGCGGCGCTTCATGGGCAGATGGCCACTGTGTTTGCCAAGCTGATTGTCGACGGCAAAGACTACGGTGTGAGTGCGCTGGTGGCTCCGCTTCGGGATAAGTCAGGTAAGATGGCGCCGGGTGTAACCATTGAAGACTGCGGACGGAAAATGGGACTCAATGGCGTTGACAACGGCAAGATTCATTTCAACAACGTATCCGTGCCTCACGAAAACCTGCTTGACCGCTTCTGCAGCGTTACTCCGGAAGGAAAGTTCGACAGTCCGATCGCCAGCGACAATAGACGGTTCTTCACGATGCTTGGCACCCTGGTGGGCGGCCGCATCGGCATTCCCCGTTCCGGGCTTAGTGCATCGAAAGCAGGACTTACCATTGCCTTGCGTTATGGAGACAAGCGTCCCCAGTTTGGCCCCGAAGGCGGCAAGGAAGTCCCTATTTTAAATTATCGTGCTCACCAGCGTCGGCTTATTCCCTACCTGGCCAATGCCTATGCCCTTCATTTCTCACTCAACTACCTCACCGACCGTTTTCTCAAGCGATCGGAAAAAGACATGCAGGAAATCGAGGCTCTTGCTGCCGGTCTAAAATCTTTTGCTACCTGGAATGCAACGGCATGTCTGCAAGAATGTCGTGAAGCCTGTGGCGGAAAAGGATACCTCTCTGAAAATCGCCTTGACCGTCTCAAAAATGATACTGAAATTTATACAACGTTCGAAGGTGACAATACCGTTTTGATGCAACTGACTGCAAAAGGGAGATTGTCTGAGTTCAAACAAGAGTTTGGTAATATGAATCTGTTCGGTGTGCTCAACTATGTAGCGGACAAAGCGGCGACATCCATATCCGAGAAGAATCCCTTCGCCACGCGCAATACGGACGAAGCCCACCTCCTGGATTTTGAGTTTCACATGAATGCCTTTGAATACCGCGAGCGCGATATCCTAACTTCAGCAGCACAACGGCTTCGTAAACTAATTACCGGCGGCATGGATTCGTTTGACGCCTTCAATGTCAGCCAACGGCATCTGATCGATGTGGCTACTGCGCATATTGAACGTGTGATCCTGGAGCAATTCATCAAGCAGATCGGGCAAACCAAAGATGCCGGTTGCAAGGCTGTGCTCACCAAGCTCTGCCAGTTGTTTGCCCTCTCGCAAATGGAAAAGAATCGAGGCTGGTATCTGGAGAGCGGCTATATGGAACCGGCCAAGACGAAAGCCATCCGCAAACTCGTGAGCCAATTATGTTGGGATATCAGACAGGAGGCGGTGCCGCTGGTGGATGCATTCAAGATTCCGGAGAGTTGCCTGGCACCTATTGCGAGGAGGTAGTTGGTTTGGGTTTCGCTATTTGCTTTTGCTTTGCGCCAACGATGCCTTTATCATTCCCTGCAGAACCTTCAGATCAATATCTTCCAGCTTATTTATGTAGAAGCAACCGCCAGCGGTTTTATGCTTGCCCAACTTTTTAATTTCCGCAGCATGTTCCTTGTGATTGATCATCAGGTATAAAGACAAATTCGCTTTACGCGGAGAGAAACCGATCAGGAACCAATCAACCTCTCTGCCGCTGGCGGGACTTTTATATCTTTTGCTTCCAAAGCCAATAAGTGATGCGCCCCACATCTTTGGTTCTTCCCGGCTTGCTTTCTTCATCATTTCCAAAAGCACAAAACTGTCTTTGCGCTTTTGTTCACCCTGAACTGAATTCAGAAAATCCTCAACGCTAGCTGTGGTCTGCTTTGTTTTTATTACCGCCAGTTTCGATTTCTTTTCAGCCATGTGAAATGATTAAGGAATTGGTGAATAACTACGCTATGGTGCTATCCCCTCTCCCACGATACTTGACCTCAAGCCGTCGGCTAGTTCAGCTTACCGACAGCAGATAAAGGTCCTCAACCTTCTTCCTCGCCCACGGTGTTTTTCGCAAAAAGGCCAGGCTGGATTTGATGCTTGGATCCTGGATAAAGCAGTTGATGCGAATGCGGTTGCCTAGCTCCTCCCAGCCATAGCGGTCAACCAGGTGAGTGAGAATGCGTTCGAGGGTCAGGCCGTGCAAGGGATTGTTGGGTTGGGTCGTCACAGTTTATAGGCGAAGATCGGGAAAAAAATATTGAATATCGAATATCCAATATTAAATGTCGAAGTGAATACAAGTTCACCCAACCAATTCACTATTTAATATTTAGGGTTTAATATTCAATATTTTCGATTCTTCCTCGTAATCATACTGCAAGTCCTCCGGAAGTGCCCTCAACACGGCAGCGATCTTTTTCAACTGCTGCAAATACAGATTCTTAATCACTGGGCTCTTTTCAAAGGCCACACCAGACTCTTTCAAGCATTTGCAGAACTGGATCCGTAGCTCAAGTTCGGTTTGCGGGATGCCCGAGTATCGCGATTGCTTGTTGACCATCCTGAGGATCTTCCGAAGGCTCTTCTTGAAGTAATAGAGGTTTTTGTTTGGAATCGCCTGGAAAGCTTCTTCAATCTCACGCTTTCCCTCCTGAACAAAGGCTTGCTCATCCCCTGCCTCGAATAGCATGTAGGTCATCAACTCTTTATTCTCGACTTTATACTTGCCGAGGCGAAGGCAGATCTCTACAAGTCGCTCTTCGCCAACTGTGGAGAGTTCACGTTTGATCTCGGCGAGGGTGGCGGCTTTCATTTGTGATTCAAAGATAAGGCAATCGAGCGATTGGAATTATGGCTAGTGAAAAGGTAGTATTTCTCGCAAAGCCGCAAAGCCCGCGAAGAATGCACCATACCTTTGCGCTCTTTGCGCCTTTGCGAGAAGCATTTCTTGCTACTTCCACCAGGAATTACCAAACACCGGTGCATCCATTCGCATCCGCTCACCGATGCGCGGTGTTGCAAGCTTTAAACCCAATGTACTTGCCTGCGCAAATGCCCGCTCGATCGGGTCAGTCCAGGTATGGTTTGCAAGCTTGAACTTGCCCCAATGCACAGCCATCATAACCTTCGCGTTCAAATCAATTCCGGCCTGGGTTGTCTGTTCGGGCATCATGTGGATGTTGGGCCACATTGCATCATATTGGCCACATTCTAAAATTGCAAAATCAAAACCTCCTGCGTTTGCGCCAATCTTCTTGAACATTTCATCATACCCCGAGTCTCCTCCAACAAACACCTTCATACCGCCTGTCTTTAGGATGAAGGAAGACCAGAGTGACTGAAAACGGGTAAAGCCTCTTCCTGAAAAGTGACGCGACGGAGTAGCGGTGAGTTCAAGTCCCGAGAGAATCTCTGCATGCTCCCACCAATCAAACTCACGGATCTTCGCTGGATTAACTCCCCAATACTCCAGGTGCGCACCTACCCCGAGCGATGTACAGAAAAGTGGAACCCGCGATTGGAGCTTTAGGATAGCCAGGTAATCAAGGTGGTCATAATGGTCGTGCGTAAGGATAACGAGGTCCGGATCCGGCAAGTCGTCGATGGTATACGGATGCGTCGTAGCGAAGGCTTTGCCCCCAATAAACTGAAAGGGCGAAGCACGCTCACTGAAAACCGGGTCAACGAGAATGATTTTGCCGTTTAAGGTCAGGAGATAAGAGGAATGTCCGAACCAGGTGATAGAAGGTTCCTCGCGGGACATATTTTTGAGATCTATTCTTACGGATGGCAGAATCGAAGAGGGTTCCTGGTTGGGTTTGCTTTCAAAAAGAAACCGGCGAATCATCTTTGGATATGAGGCCCCTTCACCGAGCATAGGGGTATCGTAGACGTTCTGAAATGCTTTATCCCTGTAATTTGATGAAGACTGAATCCGGGAGAGGCGCTTGCCGGTGGGGAGCTGGCCAAAACTGCGGGGGATCATTGAGGCAGCATATTTGTGTTATGGACGAGCGGGAGATGCATTTATTTTAGCATATGGCTCCAGATAGAAGAATTCTATTAACCTCAAAAACGCGAAGTGCTCTTAGCGCGTTTAGGTGAATTACCGCTTCCTTCTATTTGCAATGACTAGGCTAATTGCTCCGCCAATTCCAACCACCGTGCACTCTTCTCCTCGATCTGATCCGTGAATTCCTTAATGGCCTTCGACCACTCGGTCAACTGTTCATGACTGGCTGATCCCTGGTTGAGCTTGTCAACGATGATGGCTTTGTCTGCTTCAAGGCGAGCAATTTCTTGTTCAAGGTCCTGATACTCACGCTTCACCTTTGGAGACACCTTCTTCTTATCCGAGTCGGGTGTAACAATCTTGGGTGCGGAAACTTCTTTCACGGCTGACTCCATCTCTGCATCGGCCAATGAATCCCGGTAGTCGGTATAGTTTCCGTTGAAGAGCCGGATTTCTCCGTCGCCTTCGAAGACAAAGAGCTGATCCACCAGATGGTCCATGAAATAACGGTCGTGAGAAACCAGCAAGAGGCAGCCGGTGAACTTGTCAAGGAAATCCTCGAGGACGTTCAGGGTATCAATGTCAAAGTCATTTGTTGGCTCATCGAGCACCAGGAAGTTCGGGCTGGTGACCAATAGCTTCAGCAACTGAAGCCGTTTCTTCTCGCCACCACTTAGTTTCTCAACGTACGTGTATTGCTTCTCGGGTGCGAACAGGAAGTTGTCCAGGAACTTGGACGCGGATACCTGGCTGCCATCAGAAAGCGTGATGAACTCCGCGATTTCTTTCACTTCTTCAATGATCCGATGGTTCGGATTCAATGTCATCGTATCCTGCGTGAAGTACCCGAATTTTGTTGTTACCCCAGGGATCACCTCTCCCGTATCAGGCTTCGACTTGCGCGTAAGGATGTCAAGGAATGTAGACTTCCCAATTCCATTTTTACCCACCACGCCAATGCGGTCGAACTTCTTGAAAACATGTGAGAAGTTCTTGATGATGACCTGATCGCCATATTTCTTTGAGATCTTCTCAACCTCCAGGATCTTCCCTCCCTGGCGTGACTCCCTGATATCGAGTTCCATTCGGTCCTTACGCAATTCTTGCGAAGCCTTCTCTTTCAACTCATAAAATGCGTCGATGCGATACTTGGCTTTCGTTCCCCTTGCCCTAGGTTGGCGCCGCATCCAGTCCAGTTCCTTCTTCAGCAGATTACGGGCCTTTGCTACCTCCGTTTTCAACATCTCTTCCCGGTCGGATTTCTTTTCCAGGAAGTAGGCATAATTCCCTTTATAGCGGTATAGCTGACCACGGTCGAGTTCGATGATTTCGTTGGCCACATTATCCAGAAAATAGCGGTCGTGGCTTACCATGATCAGCGTAATCGTTGGTCCGGCCAAATAACTTTCCAGCCATTCAATAGCGGAAAGATCAAGGTGGTTGGTAGGCTCGTCCATGATAATCAAATCCGGGCTTGCCAAAAGAAGTTGTGCTAAGAAGATCCGCTTCTTTTGTCCGCCGGAGAGCTGACCAAATTTCTTATCCAGATCAGGGACATCCAGCTTGGTAGTTACTTCATGCACCTTGGCATCATAGTCCCAGGCGTTGAATTCTTCCATCCGCTCCAGGGCCGCTTGCATGCGTTCGGAAGGGACTTCTGGATGGTGGAGGCAATCTTCGTATTCTTTTACTGCAGCTGCTACCTTATTTGAGCTGTCAAATAGAATATCTTTTACTGGCACATTGTCATTTACTTCCCGCTGCTGGGTAAGCACGCCAACGCGAATACCATCGCGAACGACAACTTTTCCCGTATCCGAGTTCAGTTCACCGGTAAAAATCTTCAGCAGGGTTGATTTACCCACCCCGTTACTGCCGACGAGGGCAAACTTCTCCCCCTGCGAAATGCCTAGGGATATGTCCTTAAAGAGCCATTTGTCATTGAATGCTTTGGAAACGAGCTCGGCGGACAGGTAATTCATAAGGGTTAATCAAAAAATGCCCGGAAAGATAGGCCATGATTCGCAGGATTAATAGTATTCCCTGCTTGAAAGAGTCCATTGACTTTCAGGTCGTTTTTTAGGGTCCGAGTATATGCCGTTGAGGAAGATGCTGTGGAAGATTACCGGAGTGATCCATGCTGATTAACCAATTGTGGAAATTGATTTTAGGGCCGGACACTTTTCCATTACCTTAACCGCTTCAAACCTGAATCCATGAAACTCATCTTCGCCCTTTGTTCGCTTCTGCTATCTGCCAACTCCATTGCCCAGAAAAAGAAGGCAACGCCAGCGCCACTGCCCGCCGCTGTGCCTGACACGGCCTTCTTTAAGTCTCTGAAATACCGAAACATAGGACCCACACAGGGCGGGCGGGTAACGGCGGTAGCGGGAATAGTATCCCAGCCCTCAACCTATTATATGGGCGCCACGGGCGGCGGGGTATGGAAAACAGAAGACTACGGGGTCACATGGAATAATGTGTCCGATGGATACTTTGCTTCCCCATCAATCGGTGACATTAATGTGTTCCAGCCTAATCCCAAAATCGTATACGTAGGAACTGGTTCAGATGGAATCAGGTCGAATGTAATTGTTGGCAAGGGCGTGTATAAGTCCATCGACGCTGGAAAGACCTGGAAGAGTATCGGTCTGGAAAAAGTAGGACAAATAGGCGCTGTAGAAATCCACCCCACACATGCCGACACCGTATTCGTATCAGCAATAGGGCAGCCCTTTCAACCCAATAAGGAACGTGGCGTATATAGAACACACAACGGAGGCAAAAGCTGGGAACAAGTTCTTTTCCTATCAGATACTATCGGTTCCGCTGATCTTGAATTCGCCCCCGGAAATCCAAGCATTGTCTACGCAACGATGTGGCGCGCCGAACGCAAGCCGTGGACAATCATTAGCGGTGGAAAACAAGCAGGAGGCATCTACAAATCCATCGACGGAGGAACAACATGGAAGAAGTTATCACAGGGGCTTCCACAGGGACTCATTGGTAAAATCGATCTCGCCGTGTCAGAAGCTGATCCAAAGCGGCTCTATGCGCTGATCGAGGCGCCAAAAGGCGAACGGGGTATCTATCGGTCCGATGATCAGGGTGAGAATTTCAAGCAGGTAGTGGATAAGAAGGAACTGAGCGATCGCCCCTTCTACTATTGCAACCTGGAAGCCAATCCGTTGAATGCTGATGTTTTGTTTGTCATGTCTACCAGCTTCTGGAAATCGGTCGACGCTGGGAAGACCTGGAAGACAAGGACTATTCCACATGGCGACAATCACGATCTCTGGATTAACCGCCGTGACACCTCAATGATGATTCAATCCAATGATGGTGGCGCCAACGTGACCACCAACGGAGGCAAGACATGGTCTTCCCGATTCAACCAGCCTACCTCGGAACTTTATCAGGTAGACCTGGATGATCAATATCCCTACTGGATCTATGCAGGGCAGCAAGACAACGGCACTACCATCGCAGTGCCCAGTCTCCCTCCCTATGATCCTGCAGGCGGACCCGCAAGTTTTCTCATGTCAACGGGAGGGTGCGAAACTGGCCCGGCTGTTCCAAAACCCGGCGACCCGAACATTGTGTATTCCAACTGCAAGGGGCGATTCAGTATTTATGATAAGAGCACTGGTCAAGAAAGAATCTATGTTGTGGGAGCGGCAAACATGTATGGACATGATCCCGATGAACTTGCCTACCGCTTTCAACGGGTCTCCCCCATTATCGTTTCTCCACATGATCCCAAAGTGATCTATCACACTTCACAGTTCGTCCATAAGACCACGGACGAAGGAATGACCTGGGAAAAAATATCCCCCGACCTTACAGCGCATGAACCCGGTAAGCAAGTCGTTTCCGGCAGTCCCATTACACGTGATATCACAGGCGAGGAATTCTATAGCACAATCTATGATATCAAGGAGTCATCGCTAAAAGCGGGGCTCATCTGGGTTGGGGCGAACGATGGTCCGGTGCACGTCACTCAGGACGATGGAAAAACATGGAGCAACGTAACACCAAAAGAACTTCCCTCCGGCGGCCGCATTGATTGCGTTGAGCCCTCATCACACAAGGAAGGAAAAGCATACTTCGCATCGCTCCGCTATCAGTTGGGAGATTGGAAACCCTATATCTACAAGACGATAGACTATGGAAAGACATGGAAGTTGATCACTACGGGGATTCCTTCCGATCAGCCGGTACGCGTGGTTCGTGAAGATCCCAAGGCCGAAGGCGTTCTTTATGCTGGAACCGAAAATGGAATGTTCATCTCCATGGACGACGGCGAGACGTGGCAATCCTTCAAGCAAAACATGCCGGTCACCCCGATCACTGATATCAAAGTTTATCGCAATGACCTGGTTGTTTCAACCATGGGCCGATCATTCTGGATACTCGACAACATCACCTCTATTCATTCACTGGCACAAGCCAAGCAACAAACAGCATACGTGTACAAGCCAGTTGACACCTACCGCTATCGGTATCAGGGAACAGCCGCTACGGAAGTTCCCAATTTCCCAGCGCCCGCTGTCATCATCGATTATTATTTGAAATCAAAGCCTGCAGGAGACATCCGGTTGGAAATTCTTTCTGGTGAGAAAGTAATACGCTCCTTCTCCAGCGCAGTTCCCCCACGCGACACGACCCGCAGTGAAGGGAGGAACATGGCGACCAATTTTACTGCACGGAATGCACGGGCCGATCTAACAAAGAACGCAGGCACACAGCGCTTTCGTTGGGACATGCAACATGATGGACCCTGGGATAGCGACGCCACCCGCAGCAAACGGGGCGGACATCGGGTTAGCCCCGGTGAATACATAGTACGATTAACGGTCGCCGAGCAAGTGCTGGCACAGAAATTCTTGATCCTCGCAGATCCACGGATAAAAGGAAAAGTGAGTCAGGAAGACATGGTTTCACAAGAACAACTGTCGCAGAAAGTGACGGTTGTGCTCGACAGTACCAAGCGCCTTGCGGATCGCATCAAAAAACAGCGCAAGGAAATTGCAGCCTTGGTAAAAGCAAACAAGGCAACGGACAAGCAGCTTGCCATGGATCGTGAGCTGGAGCGCCTGGAGAAAGAACTGAATACGAAAGAGGGCACGTATGAAACACCTATGCTCATCGATCAACTAAACTACCTCCTACAGCAGCTTGACCAGGCGGATCAACGGCCGGGAAGAGACGTGTACGAACGGTTTGATGAGCTGAAGAAGAAGGCTGACGTCATTTTAGCCAAGTCTACCCAAACCATAGGATAGGCGCTAGGTGCTAGGTATTAGGTGCTGGGCAACTCATTTGATAGTAATCAACGTCCCAGGCTGAGGCATGACAAATTTATCCTTTGTCAATGGCATTCCCTCCTTCGCCATTCGCTTGGTGATCTTTCTGAAATTTGTAAGGCGTACCAGTCGGTAGTTTCCAAAAGTGGCCCGTTCAAAGAAATCCTCCCAGTGAATGAATATTGTCTTTTGCGGTTTCAAAGCACGAAGCATATCCACTGGATAGGGTTTGACTGTATTTGAAGAAGCAAGACATAAAACGGCAACATCCACCGGGCGCTGGGCAAGCAATTCTTGCGAGGGTAGCCCAACAGGATAGTGGCTTGCAGATGTCTGAATGAAAATCCGGTACTCGATGGTGTCCTTTTGGACGAAGTCGACCAAAAAAGAATATACGGAGCCCTCTGTCCAGGCGTTTTGCTTTGTTTTTGATGTTACTGTCTTAAGGGTCTTGCCAAAATACCCAGGCTTCAGGTCCCCTTTCATCAAGTGAATCTGGAGAGGCCCCATGCGCATATGAGGTGCGTGCTCGGAACGGATAGGCAATACACGGATGCTAGATGCCGAGTCAATCCACGTGCCCCGACTTTTTCCTGGATCATAGACGGTCTGAAGTGAATGGTACTGATTGGGTGAAAGGAAATTGCCAAGAATTTCTTCGCCGTTTGAGTTCCCGTAAATGGCGGTGGTCGGCGGCACCATGCCGCCTTCGATCATCATGGGAAGGTCCATCATGTGATCGTAATGCGTATGAGCCAGCCAGACACTCTTTGAATTCTTCATGTCCAGCCCACTGGCGGTGACAAGTGATTTATATCGCGCGAACTGATCGACGCTAGATGCAATATTCCCACCAGGTGAAAATGACTGGATCGAAAAGAACGGATCCGTTACAATGGTCTCTCCAGCATATTCAATGACGAGGTGTCCGCATCCCAGATAAAGCATCTGGATTGGGCTTCGTGCACCGGGCAAGTCAAGGGCATAGACGGGGCTTGAAGGAATAATGTCCCGGGCAGGGAACGTATGTGAAGTGATCTTGTGCGAGCACCCGAGAATTAGGCAACACCCTGCTGCTAAGGCAACGTTTCTAAATAGCATGAGCGAATGTACGAGGCTGGGAGGTGAGGAAGAAAGGTATTGGGTATTAGGCGTTAGGCATTGGGTGTACATCTAGCCCCACCGGGGCGATATTTTGATAATAAAAGATCAGCTAGTCAATACCTAAGCCCCAGAGGGGCGACAGTTTGCCGCGAAGTCAAATTGATGCTAGTACTAGGTCCAGCGTGCTAGTTCCGCAGCTTCTGGTCGAGGTTCATCCACCCACCACCGTTGTGCACTTCCGTATACCCATGGCTTTTCAGGAAGCTCTTGGCCTGGCCGCTTCGCATGCCAGAGGCGCAGCAGGTAATCACTGGCTTGTCTTTACGAATTCTGTTGTAACTGTTGGGCAAACTTCCAATTGGAATATTGACCGATCCCTTGACATGCCCGCTTTCATACTCCCCTTTCGTGCGTACATCAACAATGGTCGCCCCGTCTTGCACAAGTTGCTTGTAGTCTGCCTGGGGTCCGAGCCCTAGGAGGTTGATGAGTGATTGGATCATGGTTGTCTTAGTTGGAAGGTTGTCCTGTGTTTTTGTTTTCTCTTTTGAATGAGCTGAACAATAGCCCACCCATCATGGCTCCATAGAGTGTACTATTTACAGGCTGGGAAGTGATTGGGCATGTTCCCGATGTGCAGCCAATAAAGTGGTAATATAGATAACCACCAGCAGCTCCAACCAGAATACCAATGACAGCACCTTTGTTTCTTAACAGATAGTTCATACAGTTCTTCTATAAGGGCACAAAGGTATCCGGATGTAAAGAACTACACCGCAACTTTTGTTACACGAGCAGGAATTATTCCGTCTTTGTTTGTTTAGAACGCGTAGACAATCCGAATGGCAGGTAAAGCGGGCAGAAGCTAACGAGGCTGGTTGCGATGAACATTCCTGCGAATACCAGCAGGATAATGGCAACAGTGCCTAAAATCATATCACTGAAATAAAGCGCAATAATAGCGACAGCCGCCAGAATGCGAACCGCTTTGTCAACAGTACCCATGTTTGGTTTCATATAACTTGGTTTAGGTTTAAAGCTTAATGTACAGTAAACACAGCCTGAGGAGAATGGGTTCCTATGTAACTCTTGTTACACAAGCGTTATTCCATTCCGCCCCAACTGAACCAATCCGGCTATTTCTATTTGTTTAAACAGCCTGGAAACGACTTTCGAAGTGCCAAACCGGGAAAGCGCTTCCCTCACTTCATGCATGGTTCTGAATCCTGCCAGGGTATCTAGGCTCTCCATTGGATCAAATTGACGATTTCAAAAGCGAACAAATTCAAGATCTGAAGCAAGTGGTCACATCCACCCCTTTCTTCGAAACCAAAGGTAAATCGTCCCCGTAACAACAATCATAAAAAAGACGGCATAGAGGTAGCCGAATTGCCACCTGAGCTCAGGCATCACATCAAAATTCATCCCGTAAATACCCACAATAAAAGTGAGGGGCATAAAGAACACGGAAAAGACAGTCAACACCCGCATCACCTCGCTGGTTCGCTGGGTGGAAAGTGAAATGTATATGTTCAGCAAGTTGGTGACACTATCAACAATTTGCTTGGTGCTGGTCTGTAGTCGCACGAATTCATCTTTCAGATGGTTATGGTGCTGGGTAGAAATTTTCCCTTTCATGTTCTCATGAATCGACTTGGACAACTCGAGAATATGATCCATCACCGTTGCCCGTCGTTTCATGTAATACAGATTCTTGAGCAAATCTGGTGTCTTTTTTTGAAGAAAAATTTTTGGTTCATATAGATCGATTTCACGAACCAGTGCAGCTAACGGTGCGTCATAGGTAGAAACCACATGGGAAAATATACGGAAGAGAACATGATAGGGCGTTGGGCACTTGTCGGTATCTATGAATTCGCCCTTGATTTGCCCGAGAAATGCAAATGTTGGGCGATGAACGGTCAGTACGAAATCAGGGCCAAGAAACAGCGCTATCTTGTCGGTCACTTCCTGGATTGTATCTGCTTCCTCGGATGCGTTCAAGTTAAATGCGCGAAGGATGACAAACTGATTTTCGCCTACGGCTTCAAGCTTTGGCAGGTGGTCAGGCTGAAGACAGTCTTCAACCAAAGCAGTGCTTAAGCCGTATTTCAGAGCCACTTCATTGAGTTCACCCTTGACCGGATTTGTCACATCTATCCACTCAAATCCTCCTTCCTTTTTCTCTTTCAGAACTGTTATCATAAAAGTCTTCTATGCTTTATCGGCCGTGAATATAGCGGTTTATCCCATTTCAACTGCATGTATTGGCTATCTATCAAACCACACATCAGTCATTATCCAATCTTTCAAAAGGCTGGAAACCGTTGTGAGCAAGCTCTAATTTTTCCCATCTTGACCGCGACATGGATCAAAACTTATCGAGTCCCCCCACTACTGGCTTGTCGCGGCAAATGAGCTTGCTCGGCCTGTCCGCTACCGGAATATGCTCGATGCTGGGGGCCTCGATTTACGTAGTCCCCTTCATGATCCAGCGAAACGTGCCGGGCATCGGCCCCTATGTCTTGCCGGCATTTTTGTTCGCTGCGCTGCCAGCGATCCTGGCTGCCTTTGCCTACGCGATCCTCGCATCTGCCATGCCGCGTGCCGGCGGCAGCTACATCTACGCAAGTCGCGGCCTCCATCCCTATCTGGGATTTGTGGCAAGCTTCTCACAATGGTTCGGGCTCTCCATCGCCATCGGCGTCGTATCCTATGTAATCGTACCCTTCCTCCGGGACATTGCCTTAGCTCTGGAATATACGGCCTTGGCGCAATGGCTTGAGTTTGGATCGGTGCGTGTGACCATTTCCCTAACCATTCTATGGTCTTTTGTTTGGGTCAACATCCGTGGTGTGACGGCGTACGAACGAACGCTGATCCCCTTGATGTATCTCATGTTTGGGCTTGGTGCGATCGTGATTGTTGTTGGATTTGCATCTAGCCCCGATGCCTTTGCGGCAGCGCTTTTATTGAAACAAAATCAATCTGTACCTACCAGCGTCAGCACATTCGATCTCATGACTTTTCTCTCGGCTGCGGCTGTGCTTTTTTCCAGTTTCATCGGCTTCGACAGTATTGCACAAGCCGGTGGGGAGGCAAAAAATCCGGGACGCACCTTGCCCCTGGCCATTGCGATAGCGGTCGGAACGGTCGGAACATTCTATTTACTTTTCTCCGGAGCTGTCTACCATGCGGTTCCCTGGCAATTCGTTGCCCAGCAAGCACAGTCCCGCGATGTCACTGCACCGGGGCTCATGAGCTTGTTGTTAAGCCCTGGTTGGACCGTGGCGATTGTAGCGGGTGCTGCTGTGGCTCTAACCAATGACTTACCAGCCATGCTGTTGTCAGTTTCCAGGCTTATGTTCGCCTGGGCAGAGGATGGGATCTTTCCAAAGCAAGTGACACGGGTGCATCCGACCTATAAGACACCTCATGTTGCGATTGTAATCAGTGGCTTAATGGCAAGCATTGGAATCCTCGGTAGCCATTTTGCAGGCGATTTCTTTCTGGGCATAGACATCATGGTAACTTCCATGCTAGTCAATTTCCTGTTCATGTGCCTTGCTGTGATCACGCTGCCTGCACGCAATCCGGCTATCGCGGCTGAAATTAAGGTCGTCCGTTCACGTATTTGGCAATTGGTTCTTGCATGGTCCGGCGTAATCATGCTTTCGGGATTTTTGACAATCCACCTGATCAAAGACCTAACTGCCGATGTCACGGCCTGGTACTTTCATTCCACCCCCATTTGGCTCCTGGTCATGGCGGTTGCGTCTGCGCTGTACCTGCGCGAACTGTCCAGGCTGCGCGCCCGTGGAATTGACGACCACAAACTGTTTTCAACCCTCCCTCCGGAGTAATTTTATTCTATGAACACCGAACGAATCGAACTCGCTCCCAACCTAACCATTTCAAGGGTAGTTACCGGGCTTTGGCAAATCGCCGATATGGAAAGGGATGGCCGTGTCCTTGACACAGTGGGAACGGCCAACTCAATGAAGGCCTACATAGAAGCAGGATTGACTACGTTTGACATGGCCGACCATTACGGTTCCGCAGAACTTGTCGCCGGGACGTTCAAAAGCCAGATCACCAAGAAGCCTGTCCAGCTTCTAACCAAATGGGTTCCAACGCCTGGTCCTGTAACACGGGAAGCCGTCAGATCAGCTGTTGAAAAAGCACTGACCAGACTTCAGTCAGAACGCGTTGACTTGATGCAGTTTCATGCATGGAATTATGCAGACCCGCGGTGGCTCGATTGTCTTTTCTACTTGTCGGAATTAAGAAAGGAAGGACTGGTCACTGAATTGGGGCTCACCAATTTTGACACGGCGCACCTTCGGATTGTGGTCAATAGTGGAATTCCCATAGTCACGAACCAGGTATGCTACTCCCTACTCGACCAGCGGGCCGCGGGCCCGATGACTGACCTGTGCCTGGAGAACAACATTAACCTTCTCGCATTCGGCACGGTAGCCGGAGGATTCCTTTCCGAAAAGTGGCTGAACAAACCGGAACCTGTCGGTGCTTCGCTGGCCACCTGGTCGGAGATGAAGTACAAACGCTTCATCGATACGGCAGGTGGATGGGCCTCATTTCAAAAACTATTGTCAACGCTGCATGAAGCGGCCAAACGAAATCAAGCATCCATTGCGAATGTAGCTTCGCGATTCATATTGGATCAACCAACGGTCGGTGCGGTCATTGTGGGCGCTCGACTTGGTCAAAGCCAGCACGTCACCGACAATGTTGCCATCTTCAAACTCAAACTGAGCCAGGCGGACCAAGGGTCAATCAAAAATGCGTTGAAACAGCTGATTGCTATTCCGGGTGATTGTGGAGACGAGTATCGCAAGCCACCTTTTCTTACCGCATCAGGCGATCTCAGTCATCACCTCGACAAGATGCCCGCACCCTACCCTGTACGCAATGGGCTTGATGGCCGATCCAAAGCCCTCAGTGGCACGGTATGGGAAGACTTGGCTGGATTTAGTCGTGCGGTACGAAAAGGAAACCGGATAAATGTTTCAGGAACGACAGCGACACACGGGACGCAGGACATCGGAGGAGCCGATGCAGCAGCTCAGACCCATTTCGTCATTGATAAGATCGAGGGAGCAATTCAATCCTTGGGCGGCAAACTGGAGGATGTGGTAAGAACCCGGATCTTCATCAAGAACATCTCCGATTGGGAAGCCATTGCACGTGCACATGGGGAACGCTTCAGCGAAATTCAGCCTGCTAATACAATGGTACGGGCTGATTTGATTGGGGATAGCTATCTGATAGAGATGGAGGCGGAGGCGGAAATCAATTGATCAATTAGCAAATTTGAGAATCATTGTTGTCCGGGGAAAGTTATAAAAGGAATTTAACCCTTCAAATTTAAATTGCCAGTCTGCTTTTCTAATGATTTTCAAAAGCATGCCCCCCTCTCGTTAGG
>JANNAZ010000154.1:0-40986 GCA_031384895.1 Cyclobacteriaceae bacterium
CGTACTCTTCAAAACTGATGATGTCCTTTCGCGTTAGGCTTGCTGTGGTGATGGGTGAACTCCGCGTGGCAATGGTTTGTGAGGATCGCCCGGCCCCGTCACTGTCGCCTACGGATTGGAGAAATTTGTTGTCGTTGTGGAGCAAATCATAAAATTGGCTTTCGGTGGTGATGCCAGAAACGGTTATTGAATTGGAGACGGAAAAATTACTGGGATTGCCTGTAACACTGGTCCCAGCCGAAGGTGTGGTACAACCGTTTGATCCCGTATTGATCACCGAGTAATTGTCTGACCCTGTGGCCAGGTAAGTTATTTGGGTTGCACCGCCAATGACATTGATGCCCCGCTTCCACTGCACCGAAGCAGCCGGATTGGTGACCGTTAGTACAGTTGCACCGGGTATGACCTCCAGAGCTTTGGTGAATATAAGTGGGATGGGCGGATTCGCTTTGATTTCCACATAAATCTCACTTGACTCAACCGGGCAACCATTCTTGGTCACTGTCACTTTATAGTTTCCCGTTTCCGCAAAAGAGTTGGAGGTGCCAACACTGTAGGTTGACAAAGTCCCTGCTATGGGGTTCCCGTTTTTCCACCATTGGTAGGTAAGTCCCGATCCAGTGTTGGCTGTTAACAGAACAGTTTGGCCCTCACACACTGAAGTGGGATACGACGAATACAGGGTGACCGTGTGCTGAGCCACATCAATGCTCTCCGTTTCTATGTTGGTCGTGCATACGATGTTTCCATTCTGGTCCAGCACGTCGGGCCAGCAAGTCCTGTCCGTTGAAGTGATTGTTACGTTTCCTGTGAGCGAAGTCCAGGTGACAAACACATAATCAGGCCCGCTTGCCACCACCGTGCCTCCTGTGACAGAGAAACCATGAGTTAGCGTACATGTGCATGCGGCGGGGCAAGAAGGAGCGGTGTATGAGGCGTTGTAAGCATAGGTTGAGCCTACACAGATTTCCGTAATGCCTGCAGGAGGCGCAGGTAGCAACACAACACTAACCACATTTGACTCCGTTGAAGCACTGCCCTGATTGGATGCCTGAGCGCGGACATAATAGGTAGTGCCAGGTTGAAGACCATTTACAAGCCGTTGGTTAGTTGATGAACTGACGTTGTTATAAACGTAATCGACAAACGTATTGCTGGTCGAAACATCGATTAGGTAATTGGTTGCACTCGAGACCAGGGTCCAGTTTGCCACAAAAGAATTATAAGAAACATTTGTCCCGGCAAGCATGACAGGTGCGACTGGCGGAAGTGCCACCTGAATCACATTGGATTCCCCCGAAACCCCATTGCAATTAACTCCCTGAACCCGGTAATAATAGGTTCCTCCGGCCGTCAATCCAGTTACACTCTGAGAGATACCGGAAACCACCAGGTTTGAATACCCGCTCACGTATGTCCCGAAACTACTGCTAGTTGAAACATCAAGACGATAACTTGCAGCGGTTGCAACGGCATTCCAACGGGCAGTAAATGAAGTCAACGCAATACCCGTCGCAGCTATCGTAGTGGGTGAGGATGGCGCGGCACCCGTAACGCTGAATGCATTTGATATATATTGATCATTGTCGCAATAATACACTGGTGGAGATTGCTCAATGTCAAGCCAGCAGTTCGACTCCACCCCGGTCGCCGAAAGCGAGGCCGGTATCATGTTCCACGTTACAGTTATGGAAGCGCCAATGTTTGCTCCCACAATTGTACCTCCACTTATTGACCAGGAAAGGCTTTCAGAGGGACCAGAATAAACATATTGTGTGGCCCCATCTGCGCATACATTTGTAGGACCTGCAATGTCAAAGTAGTAGGTGTTGTTGGACTGGGACAAGACCTGGATTGGAGTTACCAGCATGCAGGTCAAGATTACAAACAGGGTTACTTCCTTTAGAAGGGAAAACCTGAAACCAACGCCTAAATGCCCTGAGGGCAATGGCCTATTCAAGTCTTTGACTTGCATGATGTTCAAGTTTATAATGTTCATTGAACCGAAATAATCTTGAACCTATAAAGGGAAGTAAACTCACCCGACTTACTAAAGTCCATGGTTATGAAAGTGCCTGAAGCATTCTTTTCAATAGTCATTTTGCACGAGTTTCCATTGCGTTGGAGACGATAGATAATTGATCCCGCGGTTGATACATTCGACCAGTTCCCCTCCACAGATGTGACCGTGAACAAGCCCTTCATCTCACCTTTCTTTTGTATCCATTCAACGGATTGATTGGCGTTGGTTTTAAAAAGGCATTTCAAAGTTGTGGTAGCCGATGTCTGGAGGTCCGTTGTTTCAACGGCCTGCCAGGTCAGGTTACTTGTAGAAATATTCTGGGACAGGCAGGTGGAAACCGTAGCCAATAGGAGTAGTCCCGTGATGCTCATGGCTATGGTCGTTTTCCTGATGGCTAAGTGTCGTTTTGGATCCATCAGTTCTTGATATTGGTGAAGGTGTGACGAATGATGTTCTTGTCTTCGTCACGGACAAATTTCGGTTGGCCGAATTCATCATAGTCAAAATAGGTTGTTCGATTATTTGCATCGGTCTGAGATGAAGGACCAAATGAAGGATGAAACGTGGTGGTCGTCATCGGAGTGCCGGCTGGGTGCAGCCGGACTTCATCCAGGAGCACCTCAGTTGCCCCACTCCGCCGAATGTTTACCGAGCTAAGTCCTGTTACTTTGTATTGGAACAAAGTCCATACCGAGAGCGTGCCAAGGTTAACCGTGCCTATACCATCCACAATAACAGATCCGCCGGATGACTTGGCCCAAAAGGTCACTCGGTAAGTAGTAGCAGCAGTCAGCCCGGGTTTCGACAAGCCAATCGTTCCAAGCGAAAGGTATTGACTGCCAGTCTTTGCGTCCCCGGTCGTTACCGTTCCATCGGTTGACGTCCATAGGCCTGAAGTGCCATCTTCAAAACTGGTATACGAAATATCAACCAATCCTGCATTTGTTACTGAGGCTATGGTTCTCTTTCGGTTATCAAGCACGGTAGCCGCTCTCTCATTGCCCTTGGTGGTAACCTCAATTTCCATCCCGGTGTTCGCATCACGGGTAAGAACCATATGGCCAGGCTTCCAGTCAGCACTTGGTGATTGCCCAACATCCAATGCTGTGAAGGAGGAAGAATTTGTTCCACGCCAGGTATATTGATCGTATGGTGAAGGTAACGTGGTTGCGGCACAATACGGTCCGGAACAAGGCCATTGCTTCCACCTTATAGCGGCCGCGGAGGTTACGGCTCCACCAATAATTCCCTGTCTGGTGTATGCTGTTTGAGTTAACATATTCAGGTTTGACAACAACGGATACTGCTGCCAGGCATAAATGATCTCATGATATCGCTGGTCCCAGAAACCGGAGTCATGCCGGGTGCATTTGGTAACCCGGGTCATTTGGTGTGTGCCCGTGGGATCGAAATCGTACTGGACCACCTCTGTCCTTCCATCCTGCTTTGCAATGGTCTTGTATGGCCAGGCTGTATACAAACTGAAGTTAGATGCATCCTGGGCAGTATAGACGTCCAGCCCCACATTCGTAAAATTGATGATGCTGGAAACTGTATCTGGTTGGCTCGAGGCAAAAACTGCGACATGGTAAGGCTGGCCGGACAGAAGGCGATGAGCCATATGGCCATTGCTTCCCTGGACCCCGGGAAATGATGCCTCGTAAGGGAAAGGACTGCTGACCTCGTCCGTGTTCAGGGTGTTGTAAAAATACGTATCAGTATGACCGAAGGGCTTGGATGATGCTATGGGACTTCCCGGGACCTGCGTCACTTTGTTGTACATAACCGACGCGTCTCCTTCGCCCAAGACTGGATTTTCATAGGCATAAGCGGTCGACCGTGTGGCGGCTCCATCATTAACGTCGACACGAGTAATCGGATAATCACTTATCGCCAATGAAGAAAACATCCTTCTCAAGGTGATTGATGTCACATCTTTGAAGTTTTCCTCTGACCCACTTGAACAAACCGCAACGATGGAGCTTCCAACCATAAAGCGGTACAGCCGGCTCGTTGAATTTCTGACGCGGTACTTGCCGGTCCCCAAGAAGGCATCAACATATGTATCTCCATTCCTTAGTAACATCAAACTTTCGTCTGTTGCAATAAATTTCCTTGAACTTGGGAAAATATCGCCTTGACCAGTCAAGGCGTGAGTACCCAGGGTGTACCCATTGGTTTGCTTGAAGTAAACACTACCGCCAGCTGTGAAGTAGTCAGGGCCAACATTCACATATGGGCTTCCGGTATTGCTAAATGATACCTGGGGGTTCCATTCCGAAATACCCGCATTAAAAGTCAGATACTTAAAGGTTCGCATAGCATTGTAATTGGTGTTCGCGTTCCAAATCATCATGTCAGGACCGAAGGATGCCATACCAGAGGCCGGGAGGAAATCCCACCCTCCATTATTCTGACCTCCAATTCCGTTCAAATAACCATAACCGTTCACTTTTTCGCCTGAGTCAATCCACGCACTCCCAGCCCGACGCAAGGCGCGGTTGTGAGTCAATGGAAAATTGTCTCCCGGATTCAATATGGTAACCAAGCCAATTGTCGTGCCGTCGAAATAGACTGACGAATAGTCCTGATAGCGCCAACCTGGATCGACGCGGACAATATTATTGTAGTTTTCGTCCCATTGGATTACCATTTCGTTGCTTTCGTTGGCCAAAACAAAGGCAGATGAATTTGACGGGTACCAATTTGAAATCTCATTTTCAGTGTCAGCCGGTTCGGAATCGAATCCCGCAACAGCCTGCGTCCTGGTTTGCCAAGTCCTTGTCTCATCCAGGTAGTAGATACGAACAACGTCGGGAACAGGGTTTGGGTCATGTGAAAGGATGTAGTTGTTTGTCGCCGTGACCCAGCGTTCGCCTTCAGTTTCGGTAATCGTTGTCTGCACCCAGCTACTGCCGTTCCATGTGTAACGGAAAATTTTTCCGCGACTGTCGCTTACGCAGACAAAGTCGTTACCGGTGAGCAACTTTACCCGCTTCTGCTGCGTGCCGTTGCTCATTGGTAAGTACCACGTGGAAGCCCCCCACGTCCCGCTCAGGCCTTTACTTCTACGCCAAAGCTTCAACACATAGCTTGGGAGGGTAGACACGGTGTCATATTGATACGTCAGCACCGCAAAAAAATCCTTGCTCAGCGCCACACGATAGTCCTTTACCTCGTCAACGAACTTTGTGTACCCCAAGGACCCCAGGTCAGTTGTTCTCCATTTACCCTGCCAATCGACAACCCGGCCAATTGTATGCATTGGGCTAACCGAATGCGTTCCTCCGTTGAACGCCCTCCAAGTTACTAAGGCGTAGTCATCGGAAACATGTACGTCCGGCGCTGCATAACCCGTCGGTGCAATTGCCTCAGTTTGGATATACTGCTGGTAGAAATAGCCTGTACTGTGGTAGTTGAAAAAGACATAGCCTCCCGTTGGGAAGGTTATCTTGTTGAGGGCCCCGCTGTTGTACTGGCTGGCAGAAGCGTATCCGAACAATACATTGGATTCCACCGTGCCTGCAGGAGTAACTTTCTTAATCCCCTTAAGCAACCGCTTCGTCAGCAGCGATGTGCCCAGTTCATCGGTACTGTAGTCAAATTGCAATTCGTGGTCGAGCACACTGTTTGTTTTCACCAGAATCTTGTTCAAAAAGAATCGCTCCGATCTAACCAATACAATCCCAGGTGGGGCCTGGTACTCCGAAGAAGCCTTGTTGCCGTGCACAAATTCTACTTCGTGCCCCCAGCTATCACTTATTTTGGCAAGTATCGAATATTCGGTCGAAAGGAGACTACCTCCAGAAGTAAAATTCCCAACATAATAAGAATACGTAACCCGATCGCCCCATATTGTTCGAACTTCTCTAAGATTCCAAATCAAGCCCTGAATTTGGTGACCTGGTGCCATGCTTTGTCCTATCCAATTGCCCCAACGAGGTGTCCATTGAACTGCATTTGCTGAACCTTGCGAATCCCCATAAATAAATCGTGCCCCGTCGTCCTTGATCACTTCCCACTTTTCTGATGATGCGGTGTACCTTATGATCCAGTTGCTGAATGACCCACCAGTTCGATACGACCTTATCCCTGAACTCACGCCCATACAAATCAACTTGATCGATTTGCCACCTTCTACCAGGTAGAATTCGTCATCCTCTCGTGTACCGGTTTGTTTATTGTCCACCATTATTAATTGCGTATCGAGAGACCATCCCAAGCCAAGGGTTCCGGTGGGTGCATCGCGGTTCCAGATTTTACTGAGATTCTCAATGTCAACTGAATTGTAGGCAATTGAAACATTGATCCCCAGGCTCGGACCAGGGATTGAAGCCAGATTCATTGGAAAATTGAGCTCTCCGCTTACCTGATTCACATAACTGTTGAGGGAACCCAGCTCATCCGCCTTGAGGTTGAAGGGATTCAAAATGGGCGCTGAGGTTGCTGCACCATCCTGACCAAGGGCCGGATGTATCAATCCGATAAGGATCAAAATAAACAGCAGTTCTGTTCTCATCAGTTAATCTTTAATCGGAATGGACGCCTGCATTTTACTTAGACAGGTCTCCATCTTCTTTAGCCGTTCTTCGGAATCAATCAAATGCAGCGTCAACTCCTCAACCTTCTTTAGAAGGAGCATATTCATTTCAGAAAGATTAATGCCATTCTTTTCCATTTCAGCTGCTGAAGGAACTTCCGGCAGGTGTTTGTTAGCATCGACGTAGGCTTTGATTTCCTCCAATGAGAGCAACTTGTAGTTTTTGTCAAACACGTAGTCAGGTCCGGGAACAGAGAGGTCAACTTTTACTTCTTTCGCATAAACAGTCCCGTTCACCGTGAGCTTTGAAGACGGATTCGCTGATCCTATGCCGACATTGCCTGCCACGTTATAGTATATATTCGAACCGCTTGTAGTCCACTGAGTTGCGACGTAAGGTGCGCCTCCAACAGATAAGGAAGTAGCATTCAACGCACCGTTTACATCAAGTTTGTAAGATGCACTTGGCGTTGTTGTACCGACTCCTACACTTCCCGCTACATTGTAATAAATATTCGACCCGCTGGTAGTCCACTGGCTGCTTGTAACCGCCACGCCACTAAGGCTCAACCCTGTTGCGTTTACTGTTCCAGCTACATCCAGGGCCTGTGTAGGAGTCATGGTTCCGATCCCCACTTTTCCATCGGTCAGGATGGTCATGCGAACGGCTCCCGTATTTGCGCCACTCCCACTGGTCGTTTCAAACTTTAATCCCGTGCCGTTTGTCTGACTGGCTGAACTTAGGTATCCGAAGTTGTCAGTGCTGGTGACAAGCGCACCCAACTGAAGCTTTCCGCTTGAATTAGTGGTGATGCGAGCCACGCCGTTTACTTCAAACTTGGTCGCTGGAGCCGTGGTATTTACGCCAAAATTCCCTGCGCTCGTCAACACCATCTTATCGACATTGGCAATCCTGAAATTTATCGGCTGCCCAGACTTTGAATTCACGTACGTAATTCCGGTCGAGCTCTGCATGAAGGCGTAGCCAGTGGAAACAGCCAAGGAGGTTGTATGCCCGAATACAGCATTGTTGGTTGTGCCCCCAAAAGCACCCCAGTCTCCAATCGCGTTTATAGAAATCCTCGCCCCCTTGTTGGTAACAGTGGGGTAAACATCCAGGGCGGAAGTCGGTGTGGTTGTTCCTATACCCACATTGCCCCCAAGGTTCGTATAGATATTTGTTGCGTTGGTTGTCCATTGGGCTTGGGCCAATGTGACATTCAACATGACCAGGAGTAGAATAGATTTTTTCATGGTACAGAAATAAAGTTGTTGGTTCTAACCAAAAGATTTATGGATGAAGTGTTCGTGATTCAATAACCAGCGAATGCACATTCTGTCTCTTTTCTCGCTAACAATCTCCTTACGCAATATCATGCTGCCCGATGTGATTGGATCCTGCAGTCGGCAATTATCCTTACATGGCATTTTTCACTTTTTGAATCGTTACCCGCACCATGAAAACCAAATACAGCTCATGATCTCATTGAAGTCGGTCAGCTTTGCCATCATTCATCGGACTATTACTCAGATGGTTACTTTCAAAAACCTTCCATACATGCTTTCAAGACTAAAAAGTCAACACTTTCCAGACAAACATTACATCGGCCTTCCAAAATGATCAGGAAAACCTGATCATTTCTTGTCAACTCCTCACCCTGCTTGAGGGAAGAGTCAAGGAAAACCCTCATTCTGCTGAGGAACTCAACTGTCTGGTAAAGCAGTGCACGAACCTGCAGGTGGAGAGATTCATTTGGTGTCCGCAGAGGTTGGTTGTTGTTCGGTTGTGTCGCGACCTTGGTTCGAGCTCATTTCCAAGGAGCCTTGTCATGATGGGTCCCCTTATTCCACGAGTCCTAAGGCCAGGACCAAAAACTCGAAAAGAATTGATTGTTCTGTCAATGAGTCTTGCCATATGTGCTACATCGGCCCTTGTCATCGCATTAATAAAACCGCGCACGGGAGTATTTATATTCTCACACTCTGCTTTTTAAAATCGAAGGGCTGATAGTTTTCCTTCCTTTTAATCATTGTATAAATAATGACCGCCAATTTTCTGGCTGTTGCGGTCACTGCCGCACCCCGACCCTTTCTAAATGCAATCTTTCTAACAAAAGTTGCTAATAGGTGATTCTACTGATTACTTACACTATTGGCTGCCTGCCTGATTGCAATGGAAAGCTTGTTTTTCCTAATGAGGCCAATGGTTGGTTACTGGGCGACAAAAAAAAGAACACTACACGGATACTGGACCTACCCAAGGCACATATCGCTATGATGTCGCTGTAAGATCGCGCTATGAAGATCTTCCCGGAAGGCGGGAAATCGCGCAAGAAACAGGCGATTATTTTACTTTCAACAAACGGAATAAAGTTACTCCAATCATTTCCCCGCGACTCAGTCGCGCAAAGTTCGTAACAAGTTGTAGGCTGGTTTCTAATTCTTTGAGTAAGGAGTGATTTGGCTGGATAACTCTTACTTTCTACACCCGCCTACCGGCAGGCAGGTGCAAAACGCTAAATTTAAACTGCAAAATGGCGTTTCCTAACGAGCCTCAAAAAAGCACACCGAACCCCCCACCCAAGTCTTGTCTTTATTATACTTCACGCCGATCATCTCTCCCCGACTGAGCCGCGCAAGGTTCGTAACCAACTGCGGGCGAGTAGCACCCTCCTCCCACAGAAACAGCAAACGGACTTCGAGCTTCACTAACCCATCCGGAGATTCAATGACAGGCAGGTAGGATACCTTGCGCTGAAGCATGAATTCATGCCGCTGCGACTCCGGGATGGCTTGCAGATCCTCCGGTTTTACATGGAATACCACACCGCTTCCAGAAAATGAGAACAAGGGTTTGAGAACATAATTTTCCAGATCCGCCGGATAAACAGTGTAGTCAGACAGGAACTTGCACTCCGGAATGAACTGGCTCTGGATCATTGGCATCGTGTATTTGCTGATCCGGAAAAACCAATTTGGATGGCCGGCCCATTCCACATCAACGTCTTCTGTTAGATTGAACGTAAGTTTGAGGTCTGTGCGCTTCACCAATTCATCAAAGATCACGCGGTTGTAGATGCGTTTGATCTCTACCTTTTTTCCTTCTTTTTCATAGAACAGCTTTCTTCCTTCGCGGATAACATCGCCGATGTGTACGGGTGCTATGGCAGTAATGTCTTCCGTGGCCAGGAAATCTACAACGGTGTTTTGCTTCAACGGATCGATCTCGAGCAGGATCACCGTCTCCGGCGAATGTCCATTGAGGAGTATTTGCCGAAGCTTTTCCCGATACTGCTCGGAAGAAAACCCAAAGTGACTTTGCATACGGGATGGAACCGCAAAATGTTCGCGGTATTTCCGGGAGATAACATCCTGCCAGGCATATAGCGAGGGGAAGCCCTGCATTTCAATCAGACGCGGTTCAGCTTTACCCTCCACACTCGCCACGCCAAAATCAAGCGCCAGAAAAAGTGAATGTTCGGTTTCGTTCGGAACGCGTAGATTCGGAGGAATCGCCTTTTCGGTCAATTTCTTAAAATCTGGACGCACCAGGAAATCAATGATGTCGTCCGAGGCTTTTCGAAGCAGCAATTCAAAATCCTTTCCAATAAACACCGGCGTCTCGGCAACACGAAATGTCACTTCCCGGTGATATATCCGATTGAGATCACCGATGAACCGCCGGTACTTATCCTCCGAGAATTGTTGATTATAGGTTTGCCTGACGGAAGAAATCATGAGGAGACTGTAGAAAGCGTGTGTTGGAGGGCTGTCATCAGAAACCTGGGAAGTATGGCATTATGCGTGAGCATGATTTTATCCGGGTCGTTGAGGTGATCAAGCATTTCCCAGTATTTCTTCTCGCCATATTTCTCGATGACAAATTCCTTTTTGTCCTCTCGCAGCAAATACATTCGCATTCCCACCGAATCAGCCTCCGGATGAAACTGAGTCCCGAAAAAGGCCTCATCAAAACGGATCGCCATTACAGCACGCTCCAGATCAATATGGGGGCGATATTTCTCGATGGCTAGAACAGAGCCTCCTCCGGCATCAATCTTTTCGAGATTTGCCTCGGTGAGCTGATAATCGCGGGAGTCGACAACCCAAAATGGATCCCCAAGGGATCGGAGCAAGGGATCATGATGCCCTGTCTCTGTTTTGTGTCCTGGCATAACGCCAAACGAGGTGCTCCTCCGTTTCGACACGAGCCCATAACCATAGTACCGGCAATAAACCTGGAAGGAATGGCATATCAGAAATACATGCTTTTGTTTTGTAGGGTTGGCCCCATTATAGGCCTTAATGGATTCCATTAACTCAAAATATCGACGCTCCCACATTGATCCTGCGCTGTCCAAGGGGCTTCCTGGCCCACCACTTGAAATGTACACATCGTAGTCAGGTCCAGGCACCTCAGCACGTAGGCGGACATCAAACACGTCGTACTTCACCGGCAGGTGAAAATCCGCCTCAAATTCTTCAATGATTTGGCGAATACCACGCATACCTTCGTTGAGCATGCCTTCATACATGTCCAGAATGGCTATCCGTATGGTGTTGGATTGGCTCAAGAGCTAGTTCTAACCTTAACAAAGATACCCAGGATGCTTAACAATCTTTAAGCGTCTGCTCAACAATATAATCCACAACACTGGGAAGGCTTTTTGTTTTCTCAAAAATAGCTAGCTGCCGGTCGGCGCCTGTACCTTCTTTGAGAATTTTCTCAACCGTCTTGAGTGCGTTCCGGCTTCCTAGATCATCCACGACATCGTCAACAAAATCGAGCAACTCATAAATCAACGTGCGTGTATCCACTTCTTCCTCTTTGCCAAAATCAATCAATTTCCCATCAAGCCCGTACCGCGAAGCCCTCCATTTATTCTCATTGATCAAGGCCCGGTTATACATAATAAAGCTCATGTTTTTCTGGCGAAGACGGTACAACTTGGCAACGATCGCCTGAAAGAGTGCCGCTATGGCAATGGACTCCTCCACGCACATGGGCACATCACAAATTCTGAACTCGATTGTATCAAAAAACGGATGGACCCGAACGTCCCACCAGATCTTTTTTGCGTTGTCAATACAACCGGTCTTTATCAGGAGGTTCACGTAGTTCTTGTAATCATCCCAACTCTCAAAGTGATCCGGTATTCCCGTTCTTGGAAACTTGTCAAACACCTTGGTTCGAAAGGATCTAAACCCGGTATTGCGGGCTTCCCAAAAAGGAGAGTTGCACGATAAGGCGTACACATGCGGAAGAAAATACCGCGCTGTATTCATGATGTGGATTGCTGTATTCTTATCCGCAATCCCAACATGCACATGCAGTCCGAAAATTAAGTTTGACCGGGCGGCCTCCTGCATTTCGTTAACGATGGCATCGTAGCGGGGATTTGGTGTAATTAGCTGTTGGGTCCAATGTGAAAACGGATGTGTCCCTGACGCACCGATCCGCAGCCCAAGGCTGCTCGCAATTCCCGCAACTTCTTTTCGAAGGCGAGTGATGTCTGCCCGTGCTTCTTCCGCGTCCCGACAGATTCCCGAACCAACTTCAACCACCGCCTGGTGCATCTCTGCCTTTACCTGGTCATTCAGCACCTTTGAAGCAATCTCTACGATCTGCTGATCATGAGAAGCCAACTCGCGGGTGAGCGGATTGATCACCATGTACTCCTCCTCTACCCCTAACGTAAATTTTTCCATACAGATACCGCGTTATCGGCGGACTATTTCTTTGCTGATTTTGCTTTTGGCGCCGGCTTCGCTGTCGCTGAAGCGGTCTTTGCGCCCTGGCCGCTCAAGAAGTTCGCCACACCATCGGAAACAAATGTTCCCCATGTAAGATTATCCTTGCCAGGCTTGTGAAGTTGAGCGCGCTCAACGGCCATCTTCGCTGCGTGCTCTACCACCCAGTCAAAATTTTCCTGCCCAACAGACGTCACTTCTGCATCCGGTGCCGGATTGCAGAAATCAATCGCGTAGGGGATTCCGTTCCGAACAGCCATCTCTACCGTGTTAAAATCATACCCCAACGCATGATTAAGTTGCAACACCTGATCATGAACCGTCTTCAGTAATTTTTCTGATGCAGGTCCTTTTTCAACCACATAACGCAAATGATGTGGGTTTCGCGGTTCGTATTGCATGATGCGGACGTGCTTGCGGCCCAAGCAGTAGCAACGGAAATAATCATCGAAAACAATTTCCTCCTGAAGCATCATAACCAGCTGATTGGTTTGCCGATACGCCTCAAAAAGTTCATCTGGGCCCCTGAGCTTGTATACGCTTTTCCACCCTCCACCGGCATGAGGCTTCATATATGCAGGCCATCCGATATACTCAAATATTTTTTCCCAGCTCATGGGAAACTTCAGATTGCTGAATGAACCATCCTGCGTATCTGTCGGTTTCTCGTGTGAAGGCAAGATAACAGTCTTCGGGACGGCCACACCTACTTTCAGGGCTAGGGCATTATTGAAGAATTTTTCGTCCGCACTCCACCAGAATGGATTATTGAGCACGGCCGTACCACTGCTTGCCGCATTTTTAAGAAATGCGCGATAGAATGGAACATCATGAGAAATGCGGTCGATGATTACATCAAACCCACATGGAGCACCCTGCTCAACTATATCCACAAGCACCGGAGCTGCGGTAATATCTTTCAATCCCATCTTATTGATTCGTTCAACAAAAGCCTCCGGGAACGAGCGCTCCATGCCATGCAATACGCCAATTTTTTTCATGTTATAGTTGTTTCGTGTTTCACAGAAGACAGCTTGATTTTCACTTTTGGGTGCCTCAATCCTGTTCTAGCGGGTTTTGATGGAAATGATGACCTCCTGCATTTTCTTCGGTTCCGTAAGGTTAAGACTATGGCCTGACTTTGTAAACCAAAACAGGTCCTTTTTTTCCGCCTTCAGGGCGATATAGTATGCCTCGGTTATTGCTGCGCTGGCCTGGCGGTCCGAACTTCCTACAAGAAAATACACAGGGCATCTGATCTCCGGCACCCTTTCAAAAAGATTAATACCACAAGCCTCTTTATAAAGTGCAAACCATTTCTTCCCCCATGTTTGAATATAACTTCTGGAAAACGGATTCTTTCTGTTCGCCAGTAGCAACCATCGGCGATGATAATAGAGTTGGTCCGGATTTTCGAACGGAACATGGACCCTGGAGAGTTCGTCTATCGCTTCCTGGTTGCCTTCTGCTCTTGCTTTGTTCAGTAGCCAAGAAAGCGTCTGTGCTTCACTTTCCCATTGATTAACCATAGGAGCCATGGCAACACAGGCATAGAGGTATTCAGGGTGACGGTCGGCGACACGCAGGGCGAGGAAACCACCCCACGAATGACCGACCAGATAGATTTTTTCTTTTGCGAATCTCCCTCTTAAATAGTTCACCATTTCCGCTGCATCGGCCTCCATTAATGCAACGGTGAGGGGTTGATCCGATGGATTCAGCTTGGCGGTCTTCCCGCTCTCCCGTTGGTCCCATTGGACGACGACAAAATATTGTTGCAGCGTAGTTGTGAACTTCTCAGCAGAGCTCATCACCGAATTACCTGGGCCGCCATGGAGAAATAACAGGACAGGCAATGTATCTCCAGCGCTCTTTATGCTGATCCATTGAAGAATGCCACCTATGGCTACTGCCTCTGATTTGTTAATGTGGGTGGCCTGGAGATCATCAACCAACAAGGCCAGAACAAAGAGTGCGACAATACGAAAGTTTGACACTCTCCCCATGATGGCTACTTAATGAGCGAGAGGTAATGCGGGAACATTTCGCGCCATGCCGGCCAATCGTGTGGCGCATTCTGGCGAACGTCTAGCCAATGTGGAATGCCCTTGTTCCGGAACACCTCTGCCATGCGCTCGTTGGCCTCCCAGCACATGTCGTGGGTGCCGGTACCCAATACAACAAACATATCTTTAAACCATGGACTGTCTGCATTCGGAATAAAATCAGGGGGATTGTTGAAATAAACGTTGTCATCAAAGTAGCCATCCATTTGATCCTTGATATCAAAGGCAGCGCCCATGTTAAAAATATACTTGGTCACGTCCGGATGCCGAAAACCAAAATTGGTGGCGTGATATCCTCCGAAACTGCACCCGGCTGTAGCGATGCGGGAAACGCCTGTCTCGCGCTGCATTAAAGGCACCACTTCGGTCAGTAAGTATTGGTCGTACCAGATATGATTCATCACCCGTTTTGCTGGGTGAATTTCCCGATTATACCAACTGAGTGCATCAATGCCATCGGGGCAATAAATTTTTACCAGGCCTTCTTCAACAAACCAGGCAACACTGTCGATCAGCTTAAAATCCTTATTCTCCGTAAAGTGCCCCATAGATGTGGGAAATAAAAGAACCGGATACCCGCGGGTTCCAAATGAAAGCAGCTCCATTTCACGGTTCAGACTGGAAGAATACCAACGGTGATAATGTTCGTACATAGGTAGGGGGACAAGGGAGTGTAAGTTAACTTCCGTTATTCTATTTTTGCAACTTTAGCTATGGAGGAGTCAGCCGATACCGAAGAGACCATTACGGAGCCCAAACCGGCTTATGAATACCATTCGGAGAAGCTAACTGACATTTACACGAAAATTCTCCAGCGAAATGTAGAGGTTGAAATCCTCACACCCCCACACCTTGATAAAACCAAATCCTACCCCTTGTTGATCCTCAACGACGGCCAGGACAGCGTGGGCGTCAAGGTCAAGGCCGCTGTAGAGCAACTGGTGAGCGAGAAAGCAATCCCTGAAATAATTATTGTCGGGGTAACTGCCGGTGACCGCATGCAGGAGTATGGTGTTGCTTTCCGCCACGATTTCCATGGCCGCGGCAAACATGCCAAACAGTACAGTGACTATATTATCAAGGAACTGGTTCCCTATATCCTATATCGCTATCCCGTTTCCAAACACGCTGCCGATCGTGCGATCGCCGGATATTCCCTCGGCGGACTTTCTGCCCTTGACCTGGCGTGGAACCATCCGGAGAACTTTGGAAAAGTCGGCGTTTTTAGCGGTTCCTTCTGGTGGCGTAAGCGGGACTCTGCCAGTTTTTTCTATTCGGACTTTCGTGACCGACTCATGCATTTGCAAGTCCGTCGGGGAAAATTCAAACCCGGAATGAAATTCTGGTTTCAAACCGGAACCCTGGATGAAGGTAATGACCGGAACAAGAATGGCGTAATTGATTCCATCGACGACACAATGGACCTGATCAGCGAACTCACGCGAAAAGGGTATCGTCCCTTTCACGACATTCAATATCTGGAAATCAAGGACGGCAGGCACAACGTAGAGACGTGGGCGGAAGCAATGCCTGTGTTTATGAAGTGGGCCTTTGGCAAACCGTAATGATGCAAAAAATTGATGCTGTTATTTTTGACCTGGGCGGCGTACTCATCGACTGGAATCCCCGCTACCTCTACCGAAAAATCTTTCAAACCGAAAAGGAGGTAAACTGGTTTCTTGAAAATGTTTGCACACCCGAATGGAACGAACAACAAGATGCCGGGCGGCCCTTTGCTGAAGCAACAGCCGAACTCATCCATCGGTTTCCGGATCAGGCCGTTGCGATCAATGCTTGGTTCATCCGCTGGTCAGAAACTGTAGGAGGCGCAATGCACGAAACCGTAGATATTCTGAAGATTCTTCGCGAGCAAAAGCAACATCACCTCTACGCCCTCACCAATTGGTCAGCAGAAACATTTCCCTGGGCGAAGAATAACTTTGAATTTCTCCGGTGGTTTGAGGGAATCGTAGTAAGCGGGGAGGAAAAAACCCATAAGCCAAAGCCAGCCATTTACCAGATCCTTTTTGACCGCTACCGCGTAAATCCGCAACAGGCAGTTTTCATTGATGATAATATCAACAACATAGAAGCAGCCCGTCGGTTCGGTATGGATGGCATACATTTCAGCGGGGCTCTACAACTCCGACATGAACTTTCGATTCGCGGGATTACCCTAGGGGTTTAGAATGGAGATGACTACTTCTTCTGCTACGCGTTCTGCAGAAGCCAATGCTCCGTTCACCATTCCAGCCTGACCAGTAGTGTCAGTGGCTTCGCCGGCAAAAAACAACTTGTTCCCAATTGGCTGACCCAGGGCCTTGCGATCTTCGTTTGTAGCGCCTGCCAATGGATAAGAATATCCGCCGAGAATAAATTCGTTGGTTGTCCAATCTTCACGTAAGAAAATTGGATCCGTTTCGAGGCCATCTACAACCTTCTTCCGAACATACTGTGTTCCCTTGCCAGGAAATTGCGATCCTGGGAGATTAGAATAGAGCAGATCGATGTCTGCCAAAATCGCTGCGATTAGATCACTATCTGTCATGGATGAATAGCCCTCAGCCTTCGCTCCGTTAACAGTCACCGAAAGCGTGGCATTGAAGACGCTTCGGTTTAGCCCAACGCTGAGAAACTCGGGCACATTGGTTGAGCCCAGAATAAATCCAGCACTCTCACCCCAGAAGTTCTGCTTGAATTCGATTATCACACGAAGGGAAGCGCCCATTCCAATTTTTGCCAATGACCCGGTGAACGCGCCGGGCAGGCCAGGGCTAAAAGAAATTCCACCGTTTTTCAACATGCTAACCGGAACAGTTACAATTACTTTGTCAACCTCATATGTAGTTCCGTCACCGGCCGTAAGCACGATAGGGTCCGAACCGTATTGAATCGAAGTGATTGGCGTATTGAGCTGAACAAACTGTTGCACGGCATTGAATCGGGAGATCAGTAAATCTTGGAGCGGGTTTCCTTTAAGGCTCAGAATTTTTCCATCTCCAATTCGCAAGGTTTCTTCTTCACCCAACTCACCAATTCCAATAATGTCGTTATCGCTCCCATAGGGATTGCCGATTTGTCCATTCAACATGCCGTAGGCACGCGTCCCAATACCGGCAGATTGAATTGCCTGCTGCGCAGTAAGCGCACTTCCGGAAAGACTCTTGAGATTTTGTCTGAAATTCATGGCGGCTTGAAAATCTCCATCACCCGCCCAATCGGCTGCCGACTGGGCTACGTTGCCGAGCACAAAATGATTTGACTCCGGGGTAAACTCAAAGGTGGCGAGTCTATAGGCTTGGAAAATCTTGCCCATGATGGAGTCCGTGCCAATAATCGTTTGCGCACCCAATTCCAAAGGAAAGTCTGAACTGAGGAACGGGATAATTGGGTAGTGCTCTGTGGTTTGATTTCTCAAGGAACGAATCCGTCCTCCTATCTGATCGCGGGCTTCAAATACTTTGACTTTGATTCCCTTTGAACGAAGAATGTCAGCCACATAGAGTCCTGCAGCGCCGGCTCCAAGGATAGCGACCGTTCCTGCGTAGTTCACTTCCGGGCCCGGATCATTGGGGGAGCAACTTGTGAGAAAAGAAGGCAGCATTAACCCACCTGTAACTCCCAAACCGATTTGATGTAATGCTTTTCTGCGTTTCACTGCATGAAATTAGTTGTGAAAGATACGGAGACCCCGCGGCTTAATAAAATCTGGCAATGGGGGCTCCGCACAAGGAATTATTCCTTTCATTTCAAGTATCTTGCTTTGCAATAGGCATGCAAGCTTTACAACACGATAGTACAGGAAAACCGAAAAAAGTAACCATTGTGGGGCCAGAATGTACCGGCAAGACGGACTTGTCGCAATTTCTCGCTTCGTATTTCAAGACGACCTGGGTTACCGAATATGCACGTGCCTACCTCAACAAACTCAACCGTCCGTATGATCAGACGGATCTAATTAAGATTGCTCACGGGCAATTAAGGCTTGAGGATGAATGGCTTCAGGATGCTAACGGTTTTCTAATTTGCGATACCAATCTCCTGGTTATCAAAGTATGGAGTGAAGAAAAATTTGGAGTCTGCGACCCCGAAATTCTTCGCCTGATTCAGAGTCGTCACTATGATCTGCTACTGCTTACAAATATTGATGTTCCCTGGGAGAATGATCCCCAACGCGAACATCCGGATCGACGGGAACATTTCTGGAATATCTATAAAAAAGAGTCTGCCAACTCCGGTATCCCCGTCGTGGAAATTTCGGGTGAGCGCGACACGCGCCGATCCAAAGCAGTTCAAGCGATTGAGCAATTATTGATATCTAAATGAGCGGCCCATATGCTGCGATGAAGATCCGGGACTTCCGCCTCTTCATCTCTGCACGGTTTTGCATTACCCTAGCCATACAGATCCAGGCCGTTGTTGTCGGGTGGCAGGTGTACGAAATCACACGGGACCCCTTGTCACTTGGATTAATCGGCCTCGCAGAAGCTATCCCTTCCATTGCTGTCTCTCTGTACGCAGGTCATGTGGCCGATGTGACATCGCGTAAAAAGATCATTCTGATTACGGTTGCCACGTTGGTGCTCTGCTCCGGCCTGTTGCTATTCTTCACCATTGACCTTGGAAGCTTCTTGTTGTCCTTTGGAGTGTTGCCTATCTATGCGGTCATTTTCGTCAGCGGCATTGCTCGCGGATTCATTACACCAGCAATCTTTTCCTTCATGCCCCAGTTGGTCCCGAGGGAACTCTATCAGAATGCGATTTCCTGGAACAGTACATTGTGGGAAATGGCCTCGATTGGGGGCCCGCCGATCGGGGGTCTCATCTATGGCTTCTTCGGGATCACCGCGGCCTATAGTGTGGACGCCTCACTGATGATTCTGGGATTGATACTTGTTACTGCCGTAGCCAGCCGGCCAGTGCCCCAAATGAGTGAAGAGCAGGGAATCGTGGAAAAAATCAAAGCAGGTCTTCAATTTGTTTTCCGAAACAAGATCATTCTGGGCGCGATCAGTCTCGACCTGTTCGCCGTATTGTTTGGAGGAGCCATTGCGCTCCTACCCATATTTGCTGATGAGATTCTGGGCGTAGGCAAGATCGGCTTCGGAGTACTTCGATCAGCCCCTGGCATTGGCGCCCTTCTGACAGCGCTTTACTTCACCTATCATCCCATACGAAAATCAATGGGCACAATTCTTCTTTACAGTGTAGCCGGTTTCGGTGTTTGTATGATTCTCTTTGCGTTGTCACGGAACTTCTGGCTGTCTATGGGAGTGCTTGCGGTAAGCGGAGCGTTTGATTGCGTCAGTGTCATCATCCGGGGAACCCTTTTGCAAACCCTGACTCCGGAGAACATGAAAGGACGCGTATCGGCAGTGAATAATATCTTTATCGGCTCGTCCAACGAAATTGGGTCATTTGAGTCGGGTGTCGCCGCCCGATTACTTGGCGTCATTCCATCGGTTATCTTCGGAGGAATCATGACCCTCGTAGTGGTCGCCACGACCGCCTGGAAAGCTCCGGGATTGAGAAAATTACAAGAGGTAAAATAGCCACACCTAGCTTTGCCGTTCATCCATTTGAGCAGGGAAAAATTGCTCGGAATCCTTACCTTCCTTTCAAATCCCGATAGCTATGTCAACCCGCAGAACTTTCTTTCGCAAATCATTCACTATCGCCGGCGCTGCTTCCTTAACGGCACTATCCGCTCAGGCCCAGGCAGAAGATATTTCGGATGCATTGGTGTCACTCAATGAACTATCCCCTGAAGAAGCAGCTGAAGATGAAGAACTCTGGGCCCGCATGGCGCAGGCCTACACCGTTTCTCCCAATATTCTCAACCTGAATAACGGTGGTGTGAGTCCGCAACCCAAAGTGGTACAAGATGCAGTTGACCGCTATTACCACCTAAGCAACGAGGCTCCTACCTATTATATGTGGCAGATTCTAGACAAGGGCCGAGAGCCCCTACGCCGAAAACTAGCTGACCTTGCCGGCGTTTCACCTGACGAAATTGCGATCAACCGCAACACCACCGAAGGACTTGGCACCTTTACCTGGGGTATCGATATGAAGAAAGGTGATGAAATCGTGATGACCAAGCAGGACTATCCCAACATGATCCATGCGTGGAAACAACGTGAGCTGCGTGAAGGTGTAAAAATCAATTGGATCAATATCGCACTGCCACTGGACAATGATGAAACCATCCTAAAAGCATACATCGATGCCACGACACCCAAAACAAAGATCTGGCACATCACGCACCTCGTTACCTGGTCAGGCCAGATATTTCCCGCAGCGAAGTTATGTGCGGAAGCCCGCAAGCGTGGCATCCTCAGCATTGTCGATGCGGCGCACTCATTCGCCCACCTGGATTACAAAATCACGGACCTCGGCTGCGATTACTTTGGAACCAGTCTTCACAAATGGCTCTGTGCTCCATTCGGTACAGGGATGATGTACATCAAGAAGGACCGCATCGCTAATACCTGGCCGATCTTTCCTACCGACAAACCGCAAAGCGGTGACATTCGAAAATTTGAAGCCCTTGGCACCCGTTCGTTCGCTCCGGAACAGGCAATCGGGCAGGCGATCGATTTTCATAACGCCATCGGTGCCCGCCGCAAGCAAGAACGGCTTCACTACTTGAAACTCTATTGGTGCAACGCGGTGGTCAAGAATCCGCGTGTCAAACTCCACATATCACTAAAGCCAGAATACTCTTGTGCCCTGGGAACTTTCAGCATCGATGGCATGACACCTGGCGATATCGTGTCAAAGCTGTTTGGTGAATATGCGATTCACACAACGGGCATTGTATGGGAAAATGTCAGTGCATGCCGGGTAACGCCTCATGTGTACACCACAACAAAAGACCTGGACCGGTTGATTGACGCCGTCGCGAAAATTGCCGCTTCCTAATTCAGGGTTTACCAGACAAATCAAATCTGGTGCCCGAAGTCATTCCGTCCATCACTTTGCAAATTGATTTGTAGGATCTCGGCCCTACTTTAGCAAAATCGTTAGAACAAGATGAACAACTCCACACTCAGCCTGATGTTATCAATTCTCCTGTTTGGAGGTTGTCATGAAGCTAAAGACAACGAACTCCGGGCCATCGGTCTTTTGGAACCAGTTGAAGTACTCCGCGATTCAGTCGGCGTAAACCATATCTACGCAGAAAATGAACATGACTTGTTCTTTGCGCAAGGCTACTGCGCCGCCAAAGACAGGCTCTTTCAATTTGAAGTATGGCGCCGACAGGCCACGGGTACAGTTGCTGAAATACTTGGCCCGGATGAACTAAATCGCGATATCGGCGCGCGGCTTTTCAAGTTTCGCGGCAACCTCACCAAGGAATTTAACCACTACCACCCTCGCGGAGAACAAATCATCACGGCGTTTACCGAGGGAATCAATGCCTACATCCGCGAAACTCAAAAAGATACCTCTCTCCTAACGCTGGAATTCAAACTTCTTGGAATCACTCCGGGTCTATGGAAAAGAGAAGATGTGGTTTCTCGCCACCAGGGACTTCTTGCCAACCTGCCCGACGAAATTCGATTTGCGCGAGCCGTGATCATTCTGGGGGAAAAGCGCGTAAAAGAATTGGTCGCCTTCGAACCCGGCGACCCCGACTTGAGTTTGGATTCCAAAATAGATAAGTCGGGGTTATTTGACAGCATTGGATCAGTGTACACCGCATTCAGAGCTACCCTCAAGTTTAAACCTGAACACCTCATTGCATCCCGGAGAAACACATCGAACTTCAATCTGCTCGCTAAAGAAGATGACCGTCGATACGATGACCTTATGTCGACAGAACGGGAATCCATTGGCAGCAACAACTGGATTGTATCGGGTTCGCATTCCGCCAGTGGATTCCCAATCCTCGCGAACGATCCCCATCGCACAATCACAGCGCCTTCTTTGCGCTATATGGTTCATCTCAATGCTCCGGGTTGGAATGTTGTTGGTGGCGGTGAACCAATGACTCCTGGCGTTTCGATCGGGCACAATGAGTATGGTGCCTGGGGGCTTACCGTCTTTAACCTCGATGGGGAAGATCTTTATATATATGAGCTCAACCCGGAGAATCACAATCAATACTGGTACCAGGGAAAGTGGGAGGAAATGCGAATTGAAAATGATACGATTCGTGTAAAAGGAAGTGGAGCAAAATTTGTTCAGCATCGGTTCACCCGTCATGGACCGGTACTCTACATCGATGCGGCCCGACATTCGGCATATGCTGCACGCTGTGCGTGGCTTGACGTGGGCGCGGCTCCGTACATGGCCAGTTTGCGCATCGACCAAGCGACGACATGGGAAGAATTTCGTGAAGGATGTTCGTTCAGTCATATCCCGGGAGAGAATATGATCTGGATCGACAAGAAGGGAAACATCGGCTGGCAGGCCGTTGGTGTTGCGCCTATCCGGAAAAACTACAGTGGTCTGGTGCCTGTACCTGGCGATGGCAGGTATGAATGGGATGGATACTTGCCCATCCGCTCGCTACCCAATGTCCTTAACCCTGACCAGGGATTCTTCGCCTCAGCCAACGAATGCAATGTCCCAGAAGGCTACCCGCATCGCAACGCCGTGGGATGGAATTGGGCTGACAGATTTCGTGTAGATCGCATCAATGAAGTACTGGCAGCCAAACGCAAACATACCCGGGAGGATATGATGCGGCTCCAATTTGACTATTTGTCCCTCCCCGCGAAAACACTTGTGCCTCAACTTGCTGCTGTTCGCTCCAAGAACAAGATGGCAGAAGAAATGCGCCAGCGGCTCCTGAATTGGAATTTTCTCATTGACAAAGACGGTATCGAGGCTACGGTCTATGTTGCTTGGGAAAAAAAGCTTTCGGCTAAACTCAGGCAGCAATTGGTTCCCCTGGAGGCCCAGAAATACATCCGGACTATACCCCTTAGAAAAGTTGTAAGCTGGCTTAGCGAGGATGGCGGGCCCTTCACCCATGTTGACGAAAAAAATCAATTCCTGATTCAGTGTTTAGAAGAATCAGTTACAGACTTGCAGGCATCGCTTGGGCCAGATCATACGAGCTGGTTGTACGGCCAGGATAAGATGCATCACGTGTTGATCAAACATGCGTTGAGCAATGCGGTCGATGAGGTCACGAGAAAAAAACTAGACCTGGGCCCACTACCCCGAAGTGGGTACGGTGCTACTCCCGGTATGACCAACAATGGAAACAATCAAACATCGGGGGCTTCCTTTCGGATTGTTGCAGACGCAGCAGACTGGGACAAGACTATGTTCACAAATACACCTGGCCAGAGTGGGGATCCCACCAGCCCGTATTATAGCAATCTATTCCGCACGTGGGCCACGGATAAACATGTTCCAGTTTACTTTAGTAAAGAGCGGATTCTTGCAGCAAAGCCGGAAAAATTCATCCTCAACCCATAAAGACTTTAGCGCAAGTCTTTAGATTGATTTTATCGCCGCTTCGTAGTTCGGCTCCTGGCCAACCGTTGGGACCATCTCCGTATGTTTCACTTTGCCATCCGGGCCAATGACAACCACGGATCGGGCAAAAAAACCGGCCATTCCGCCATCAAGCATCACGACTCCATAGGCTTTTGAAAACCCCAGATCACGGAAATCAGAAAGCGTGACAACTTTGTCAATCCCTTCCGCCCCGCAGAATCGTCGCATGGCAAAAGGCAAATCCTTGGAGATGCAAAGCACAACGGTGTTATCCAAACCGGATGCACGTTTGTTGAATTCTCTGACCGAAGTGGCGCATGTGCTTGTGTCAACACTTGGGAAGATATTCATGACAATATTCTTGCCCGCGAAACTTGTAGAAGGAACTTCTTTCAGATCATTGCCCACCAGGGTAAAACCAGGAGCTTGAGAGCCGATTGCCGGAAGGTCCCCGGCCGTATTCACAACCCGTTCACCTAATTTTGTCTGTGCCATAGAATTTTAGTTTAGTAACATTCACTTACCGAATTCGTTCTGAATCACGCACTATTTTTTCGTCGCGCCGGATAAACCGGTTAGCAATCATGTTGCTAACCATTGCTCCCGCTGGCAACCAAAGTGACAGGCCGTATTCGCCTGCCACCTGATTAGATTTAATCAATTGTGTGGCGAAATAGACCATGGATCCCAGTGAACCAGCCATAACTAGCGAATTAAGCGCCCCGAGCTTAATCTGAAGTAAGCGGTTCTCAAACTTTCCAATTTCAATAATAGCGATCGTCGCTGCTGCCACAGCCAGAATAGCACTCAGTGCATACGGAAAATAGGTTGTATTCTTAACCCCATCCGCTACGACAGTATAATGGAGTGGGTAGAGCATTTTATGTATACCCCCATCTAGGGCCTGCCAGGCCGGGACGAAAATCATCAGGACCATACACGCACTGGACAGGGCCAGGAATATCGTTTGCTTTCTTTGCCACATAAGATGGTTGCACTAACTTGAGCCGCCAAAAATATGAATTTCTAAGTAGTTCTCGGCCTAAGGACAATTCATTATGAAAACTGCCTACATCCTTGATATCCTCCGAACGCCAATTGGGAAATACGCAGGCGCTTTGTCTTCAATTCGCCCTGATGATCTTCTGGCGCACGTGATCCGTGAGTTGCTAAAAAGGAATCCCGGGGTTCCGGCCGAAGAAATAGAAGACGTCATTGTTGGCGCTGCCAATCAAGCCGGTGAAGACAACCGCAATGTGGCCAGGATGGCGTTACTCCTGGCTGGATTGCCCACCTCCATTGGTGGGGTTACCGTTAATCGTCTTTGCGCATCGGGCCTACAGGCCATAATGAATGCCGCTCAGGCCGTTTCCGGCAACCACGGCGACATCTATATTGCAGGCGGCGTTGAGAGCATGAGCAGGGCACCCTATGTGATGGCCAAGCCCGAAGAACCATTTTCCAGAAAAACGGAGATGTACGACACCACCCTCGGTTGGCGGTTTACGAACAAGGTGCTGGCCAAAATGTACCACCCGTATGCGATGGGTGAGACGGCAGAGAATGTGGCTGCAAAGTGGAACATCCGCCGAGTAGAGCAAGATGCTTTCAGTTTGCTCTCTCAACAAAAATATGCCAAAGCCGAAGGCGAAGGAAAATTCCAGCGTGAACGCATCTCTGTTCCGATCAATAAGGGCAAGGAGACCACCCTCTTCTCAATAGACGAGTATCCCCGCGATACAACGTTGGAAAAACTGGCCATGCTGAAACCTGCTTTTAAAGAAGACGGAACTGTAACTGCAGGGAATTCATCGGGAATAAACGACGGGGCGGCTGCGGCGATTATAGCCAATGAAGACTTTGTTAAGAAGTCAGGCGAAAAACCATTAGCGCGAATTGTCGCCATGGCGGTAGCAGGAGTTGACCCTGCATACATGGGGATCGGACCCGTTCCGGCTACGCGCAAAGCGCTGAAGCGGGCTGGACTTACCCTTGCGGACATCGGGCTGATTGAACTCAACGAAGCATTTGCTTCCCAGTCACTGGCCTGCATCCATGATCTTCAACTTGATCCTGAGAAAGTCAATGTTAATGGTGGGGCTATTGCGATCGGACATCCGTTGGGATGCAGCGGAGTGAGAATCAGTGCCACATTGATTTACGAAATGCAAAAACGGAAGGTCAAGTACGGTCTTGCAACCATGTGTGTTGGCGTAGGCCAGGGCGCTGCCGTTATCTACGAAAGTTGCTGATGCGGTACTTTTTTGAAATTACCTACAATGGAAGGAACTACCACGGCTGGCAATCACAAGTGAATGCACTTGGCGTTCAGACCGTAGTGGAAAATTCGCTACGTCAACTCCTGCATGAAAATGTTTCCATTGTAGGAAGCGGAAGAACGGATTCTGGCGTTCATTGTTTACAGCAATTCTTTCATGCTGACATCACGAAAGCCATCGATCCTTCCTACCTCCTCCAACGGCTCAATTCCTTCTTACCCAAAGACATTGCGATTCGATCCATCCGAAAAGTCAGGCCCGATGCCAGCGCCCGGTATGCTGCTGTCGAACGGACGTATTATTATCACATCACACGTGTAAAAGATCCACTCCAGGAAGGGCTGTCCTTTTATTTCTTTAAACCGCTGGATATGCGAACCTTGGAGCGGGCCGCTTCGTTACTCGTTGGGATGCATGATTTTCAATGTTTTAGTAAGGTAAAGACCGACGTTGACCATTTTCGGTGCAACATCATGAAGGCCCAGTGGACGCTAAAAGGTCATCAGTTGGAATTTACTATCACCGCGAACCGCTTTCTTCGCGGCATGGTACGGGCGATTGTAGGAACATTGCTGGACACAGGCACAGGCAAAACAAACATAGAACAGTTTAAAGCTATTTTGAATAGCAAGGACAGAAAAAAAGCGGGGATGAATGTGCCTGCAGACGGACTATTTCTGGCCCGGGTAAAATATCCCCGTCATATCTTTATCAAATAGCCAGGTTGTGGAGAAAGAAAAAGTCAGCAGCGGAAATATTATTGACTTCACCGTATTGAAGCGACTGATGACCTTTGTAAAACCTTACAAGGAGCGGTTCTATATTATCATCGCGCTTACCGTTGTCTTGGGTATTCTCACGGCGATTCGCCCGATCCTCATTCAACAAACGCTGGACAACCACGTTGCCAAGGGCGACTATTCTTCCATGGTCAATGTGATGCTCCTGGTCTTTGGTCTACTGCTGGTGCAATCTGTCTTTCAATACGTGCACACTTATCTGTCAGGCAGAATTGGTCAATATGTAATCCGTGACATCCGCGTTAAGTTGTACAGTCACCTGATCAATCTTCGGCTGAAGTTCTTTGACAAAACCCCGATTGGGCGTTTGGTGACACGCACCATATCCGATGTGGAGACATTGGCAGACGTCTTCAGTGAAGGCCTGGCCGCGATGGCTGGGGACCTCCTCCAGATTGTTTTTATCCTCGTCTTTATGTTCTTCATGGATTGGAGAATGGCGCTCATCGGCTTGTCTACCTTCCCACTCATGCTCTTTGCCACCTACCTCTTCAAAGAAAAGATTAAGGTGGCCTTCAACGATGTTCGAAATGCGGTAGCCAACTTGAACACGTTCGTCCAGGAACACATCACCGGAATGAACATCGTCCAGATTTTCGGGAGCGAAAAACGTGAGTTTGAAAAATTCAAAGATATCAACAAGGAACATCTGCATTCTAACCTGCGATCGGTTCTCTATTACTCGGTCTATTTTCCTGTGGCTGAAATTATAGCGGCGATGGGTGTTGGATTGATAGTTTGGTATGGTGCCAATGGAGTCATCCATCAGGAGCAAACTGGAATTACGATCGGGACGCTTACAGCCTTCATTATGTACATCCAGATGTTTTTCAGGCCCATCCGAATGATTGCCGATCGATATAACACCCTGCAGATGGGCATTGTGAGCTCCTCCCGTATCATCAATCTGCTCGATGATAAGGAGCACCTTATGACGAATGGTTCGCTTCAGGGGACGACGCTGCGCGGGGACGTTGCATTCGATCGTGTGTGGTTTGGGTACAACGAAGGAGAGCACGTCTTAAAAGACGTCTCTTTCTCCATCGCGGCAGGCCAGACTGTCGCACTTGTAGGAGCAACTGGGGCCGGAAAATCATCTGTCATCAGCCTGCTGAATCGGTTCTATGATATTCAGCGCGGCTCCATTAAGATTGACGGGGTCGAAATTCAGGAATATGATCTAAATTTCCTTCGCAAACACATTGGCGTTGTTTTACAGGACGTGTTCCTTTTTTCAGATTCTATTCGAAGCAACATCACCCTTGGCAATCCCGACATCACGGATGAAATGATCCTCAAGGCAGCCGACGAAGTTGGCGCTCGTCAGTTTATTGACCGCCTACCCGGAAAACTAGACTATCCGGTAATGGAAAGGGGATCTACTTTGTCGGTAGGGCAGCGACAGCTCCTATCGTTTATCCGAGCCATGGTATATGATCCAAAGATTCTGATCCTGGATGAAGCCACTTCGTCCGTAGACTCCGAAACAGAATCCATGATTCAGGAGGCGATCGGTAAGATGATGAGTCATCGGACATCCATTGTCATTGCCCACCGGCTTTCTACAATTCAAAAAGCAGATACCATCCTGGTAATGGATAAGGGCGAAATCAAGGAGTCTGGAAGCCACGAACGGCTGTTGGATAAGCAGGGTGTGTACGCCCAACTGTACAAAATGCAATACAAGGAAGCCATCTGACCTTCGTCTGTTAATTCGGGTTCTGTTACCCCAAATTGGCTATATTTGCTTTGATGCGTTTGTCAAAAACAGCCCTTGTTCTTTTGGTTATATCGCTCGCCGCGACCGATGTTTGGTCGCAGGTGAAGCATAGCAAGCGCAGTTCCTCATTTTCTGTGCCGCGCGTCGGCGGAAACAAGGCCCGTATAATCTGTCCCATTTTTGTGGAGAGTCGGTACCCATACCAAGGCATTGGGATCAAGCTTGGTGATCCGTTTGCGATAGCCTATAAGTTCTACGCAAACAAAAACTTTTCCTTCGCCGTAGATGCGGGTAAAGCAGCCAGTGGCGTATACAACAAGTACTATCGCGGAGTGTTTCCTTCCTACCTGCCCGACACCCTTAGCAAGGACCAGTCAATTACATACCTGGCGCACACCGCTGTGGTCGATTGGTTTGTTGAAACCAAATTTCTCTATCAATGGGATGCGGAGAAAATATCCAAAGGGCTGCAACTGTATGCCGGAATTGGATGGCAGTGGAGAAACACCGAATTGCAATACGACTACAATTTCAACGACCGATCCAATAACCAAGACGATGGAAAATTTGGCAAGTTCACTGAAACTAGATTTACCTATGGGCCCGTGGTCTTGGTTGGCTTTGAGTATTCCTATTTCTCATTGCCGATTTCGGCCTTCATTGAAGTTGAAATATTTACCGATACCTTGATTGATCCGGGGTACCAACGCTTTCAAGGCGGCGTAGGATTGCGGTATGTGTTCTGAGTTGATCTGACTGATTAGTCATGGCAAAGCGACATCACATCCTTTTTCTCTGGCCTCTCCTCCTTTTACAGGCCTGCATCATTCATACACCTGCTCCTAAACAGTCATCTAAAGGTTCGGTATTCCGCCAAATGAACTTTCAGGACCTGATACAGCGGTACATGAAAAAAGGTGGAGGCAATTCCATTGAGGGTGTCTACTCAGTCTCCGGGATGGTGATCAAGAGAGGAAAAACAATCCTGGGTGGGCCGAAAGAAAAAACTACTGACCGAAAGGAAAATTATGCTACAGTTGCCATCCTTCGGGAGGAGCAGATTGGTGGAAACTATATTGAACTATCGTTAAATAAAAAGGATCTCACAAGCTACTCTATCATAGGCGAATTCAAACCAGCGGCGGCCGGAGGTATCTTGGTATATAAACATTATGATTCCAAAGGAAAAGACACGTCCTACACATTTACCCGAGATGAAACCTCGGAAATACTCGAGGGCATTCGTGTAGATGATGAAGGAGGTACTCAAGTGACTTACAAGCTTACCTACGTGAAACTTTCTCCCCAATAGTTATTCTTCGCTGGTCTCCGCTGTCATCTGGCGATCATAGAGCTCCTTGTATAGGCCATTGTGTTGCATCAGAGTCTCGTGTGTCCCCGATTCTGCAATTGACCCATCCTCCAAAACAATAATCTTGTTCGCCAATTTGGCCGAAGAAACACGATGCGAAACAATAAGGGTTGTACGTCCTCGCATAACCCCACGCATACTGTTGAGAATCGTGTCTTCCGTCTTGGTATCAACAGCTGACAGCGCATCATCAAGCATAAGGATTCGTGGCTCGCGTACAATCGCCCGCGCAATCGAAACCCGTTGCTTCTGGCCGCCTGACAATGTGATTCCCCGCTCCCCAACCCGAGTGGAAAACCCCTGCGGAAATTCCATAATGTTCTCATACACATCAGCGTCCTTCGCAGCCTGGATAATCCTATCCTCCTGCAGCTCGACAAGACCAAATCCTATATTATTGAAAATCGAATCGCTAAAAAGAAATACATCCTGTGGCACATAGCCGATCTGGCTGCGTAGGTTGGTGACATCATAGTCGGCAATGGGGATTTCATCAATCAGGATCTGTCCTTGGGTGACATCATAAAGTCTCGAAATAAGGTTCGCGACCGTGCTTTTTCCTGAACCCGTTGAGCCTATAATTGCCAGCGAATCACCCGGGTCTAGAACGAATGACAAATTCCGGATGGCGTGAATCCCTGTATCCGGATAGGTAAAAGAAACATCCCGAAACTCGATCTTTCCTTCAATGGCATGAATCATACACTTTTCGGAGCGAATTTCGGTTTCCGTCATCAGGAATTCATTGATTCGCTTCTGTGATGCTTCGGCGCGTTGGACCAGGCTGCTGGTCCAACCCAAAGATGCAACGGGCCAGGTTAGCAGGTTTACATAAATAACAAACTCCGCAATATTTCCGAATGTCAAGGTGCCCGCGATCACCTCTACACTTCCTTCATACACCGTAAGAATTGTGCTCAGCCCGATTAGCCCGAACATCAACGGAAAAAACAGGGCCTGAACCCGCGTCAATCGCAACGACTTTCTCTTATAGTCATCATTCTCTTTCGTAAATCGCTCGATTGATTCATTTTCCCGGGTAAATGATTTTAGAACGCGGATTCCCGAAAATGCCTCCTGGACAAACGTGCTCAACCGAGATTGGCTCTCCTGGATCTCCTCAGACCGACGCTCGATGATATTGTTTACGTAGTAAATGCTAAATGAAAGAAGCGGGAGTGGGATCAGCGCAAATAGTGTCAGTTTGATGCTAATCGTAAACATGACCGGGATCAGAATGAAAAACAAGGTGATCAACTGAAGCCCATACATGATAGAAGGCCCTAAATACATTCGCACCCTTCCCACGTCCTCGGAAATGCGGTTCATCAGGTCTCCCGTATTGTTGCGACGATAAAAACTAAGCGGCAGGGTTTGGTAGTGTTGAAAAATGTCATTCTTCAGATCAAACTCAATTTGCCGGCTCATGACAATCAGGGTTTGGCGAACGAAGTAGAGAAACAATCCACGCAGGAGCGCCATAACAAGGATTAGCACGGCATACATCAAAATTCCTTGAGCAAACACATCAAAGAACCGGCCTTGTGCCTTGGTCTCCCCAAAGGCACGATACAAACTGATGTTATCCGTAACCAGGTCAATTGAACGCCGAACCATCTGGGCGGGTACGATTTGGAAGATGTTGGAGATTATGACAAACACGAGCCCCCAGCACAAGTGCCACTTGTAGCGGAAAAGGTATTTGTTAAGGTGGGCAAGTTCCTTCATGGCTCTCTGGGTGCCCGAACGTAAACGAGCAGATCGAAATTTGGTTCAAAACAACTATTTATCCGGCACAAAATGTAACTTGCAGCCTTCTTTTTTACCTGTTCCTTGTCATGCTCAATCGTCGTACCCTTCGGATCAAGATAATGCAAAGCCTCTTCGCTTATGAGCAATGCAAAGAAGCAAACTATCTGTTAGCCTGCGATTCGATTGATTCCTTTTTCAAGCCCGATCTGAATTCGATGAAGGTCCAGAACAAGGAAATGTTGAAAGCACAACATGCGGTGGCGATCAAGCTCTTTGAAAAACAGTTCCTGGGTGAGCAATTGAAAGAAAATCCTGACCCTCGGATCAGCCAGTCAATTGAGGAGGCCTTCGCCTTTCATACAAAACAAACCAAGAAAGACTTCACCTTCTTCAGAAAAAATATTGTCCTCGAAGTAGAGAAGATAAACACCATCTATTTCTCTGTACTGAATCTAATTCCTGCCCTTGAAACGGCAGTTTCGCAGGACAAGCGAATTACCGCAACCTCTTTTGGCTCCAATCCGTTCGTTCGGGCGCTACGCGACAATGTTGATCTGCGGCGAGAGACGCTACGCAAAGGCGGAAGTTGGGATCAACATATGGACCTGGTGCGTTCCTGGCTCCGGGATTGTGTCAAACCCGACAACCAATTCAAGGAATACCTGGAGCTCACCAATCCTTCCCTGGACGATCATACCAATTTCATCAGGCACCTGCTCCGGAAAATTATTTTAGGCAAGACCCCCATCAACGCGCATTTCGAAGAGCACGATCTATGGTGGGCCGAAGATCATGAGATTATCCGGAGCATGACCGACAAAACTATCAAATCGCTTACTGGAGATGGCGTGGTTGAAATTCAGAAGCTGTCGCTAAACTGGGAAGAGGATAAGGATTTTGTCGAAAAGCTTTTCCTGTTCGCAACCCAGCTTGACAAATCCTACCATAAACTCATCGCCGACAATACCAAGAATTGGGAAGTTGACCGATTGCCTCTTACCGACCGAGTGATTCTGCATATGGCCCTTGCTGAGATGATTCACTTTCCAAACATCCCAGTAAAGGTTACTATCAACGAATACATTGAGCTGGCGAAAGAATACAGCACCCCCAAGAGCAGGCAGTTTATAAACGGCATACTTGATGTTTTATCAAAGGAACTGGTGGTCACCGGTAAGATCAAGAAGAGCGGAAGAGGGCTCATGGACAATAAATAAGCCTATTTTGGCACGCTAAACCAGTAGTTGACTTTGGACTGTTTGATTATCTTTGTTGTCCAAATTCAGACCTCATGAGTAAAAATAGCAACGCCCTGATCGCCTTTCTGGCTGGAGCCGCCGCCGGCGCCATTCTCGGGGTACTTTACGCACCAGACAAAGGGTCCAATACCCGGGAAAAGCTTTCCTTCCGGCTCACTAAATACAAGAAAGTTCTGGAAGACTTTCTAGATGACCTGGTCACGGGAAAAGACACTCCCTTGACCACGGAAGCAAAATCGCAGGGCCAAAAAATTGTTTCCGAAGCCAAAGGCAAAGCAGAGCGCCTATTGGAGGATGTAGACGATCTGCTGGAGCAAATCCGCGGAAATCAAAAGAGTTAACGATTTGTTAAGAAAATATTCCCCTCAGATATTCTTTCTAATTTTACAATAACCGAATAAATTAAACAGATGAAAAAGAGCATTTCAATTCTTGTCATGGCCGCGGGCCTCATGTTCCTGCTTCCGTCCTGCAAAGACCGAGCAGCAGAAAAACGTATTGCTGAACTTGAAAGCAGACTTTCCCAACTCGAGACGAACAAGACAGTCAGTGCCGCCGCCGCGCCAGCAGCTACTCCTGCCGTGTCGGACGAAAAGCCCGAAGGTCCGTTGCCGTTGGCCGTGTATGAAACTACCGATCACGATTTTGGAACGATCAACGAAGGACAAAAAGTAATCCATGTTTACAAAATCAAAAACACTGGCCAGGCACCGCTGATCATCCAGAGTGCTCAGCCGTCATGTGGATGTACTGTCCCTGACTGGAGTAAGGATCCAATCCCTGTGGGCGGTTCGGGTTTTGTAAGGGCTGAATTTGATAGCGGCGGCAAACCCGGAATTAACAACAAAACAATTACCGTAACGGCCAACACGTGGCCAAAAACTACCACACTCCGCTTTAAGGCTATGGTAACCCCAAAAGCTGAAATGAAGGGGCCGACGAAGTAGTCCTAATCGCTTAATAAACATCAAAAAGTCCCTTTACGGGACTTTTTTATTGTTACCGGGTCCATGTAAAAACTACTACCTTTGACGCGGTAAAAATCTATTCTCATGTTTGCAATATTATTACAAACTCAAAACAGCGGCTGGAGTTCCATGATCTTCATGGTAGCCATTATTGGTATTTTCTACTTTTTCATGATCCGTCCCCAACAGAAAAAGGCAAAGGATCAGAAGAAATTCGTCGAGGAGGTAAAGAAGGGCGACCTGATAGTTACCATCGGAGGCGCTCACGGCCGTGTCGCAGAAATCGAAGATGACACTTTCGTGCTGGAATTTGAACGTGGGGCCCGGATTCGTTTTTCAAAGTCGTCTGTCTCCATGGACTCCAGCAAGAGTGCTAACACCGGAAAAAAACCACAGGAATAGGTATTCACGTTAAAACAAACGGATCATCAAAACTTGAATTTCCTTCGTGTCATCAGCAATCTCTTGCGATTCGACCGCACCAACTGGAAGGCTTTAGCCCTTTGCCTGTTTGCAGCGACCATTTTTTGGATATTCAACGCACTGAACAAAGACTATTCGACCAATCTGTCACTCCCGTTGCAGGTTCAATTCGACGATTCTAAATTTGCAACAGCTGAGGCGATTCCGGGAAGCATCATCGTAAATGTGAGCGGAAATGGATGGGAATTGCTCCGCAAAAACCTGGGGCAAAGAGTGCCTACCATCACCTTGACCCTTGAACGACCCGCTGATGTACATCGCATTGCGGGAAGCACCCTGGCTCCTCAGGTGATCAGTCAATTGGGCGCGTTGCAGCTGAACTTCGTAGTCATGGACACCCTGCGACTAGCGATAGAACCAAAGGTCTCACGCAAAATTCCGCTCTCCGCCGATATTTCAGGTGTGACTTTCAAGAAGAACATGGGAAGAATTAGCCCGGTTATCGTTCTTCCAGATTCCATTCTGATAGAAGGTCCGAAGAGTTATATTGATGCGCTTCATGATACGCTACGTATCCAGATCCAGGCTAAACGTCTTAGTTCCGACTTCAAAGAAAGCCTTGAGGTAATGGTAGATCAAATTGAATTCATATCTCGCAACCCGCCTGTCGCTGAGGTGAGTTTTGAAGTTGGGCCTGTATTCGAAGTCTCCAGGAGCCTTCCCCTTTCTAACCTGAAAACGGGTTGGGCGTTCGATCGCGACAGTGTTAATTACACGTTGGTTATTCCGCAAAAGCATTACGAACTGTTCCAATCGGATGTAGGAGCACTGGCAATCACGACTCCAGTCGTTTCATTAAACAATGGAGATGCCGTCCGTGTGCTCCCAATCCTTACCGGAATACCTACATATGCCACCCTGGTGCACATCGATTCAATCGAATTGAGGAAGCATGACTAGTAAAAACCGCCCGTTTGAGGTTGGCGTAACGGGTGGAATAGGCTCTGGGAAAAGCGTAGTCTGCCGTATTTTTCAGTGTCTGGGCATCCCCGTTTACGATGCTGACTCCCGCGCGAAAAATCTAATGACCACTGACGGAATACTGGTCGAACAAATCAAAAAAGAATTCGGAACCTTGTCCTACCATCCGGATGGAAGCCTGAACCGCGCTCACTTAAGCAACGTGGCTTTCGGGAACTCAGAACGGTTAGGACTTCTAAATGGCCTGGTGCATCCGCGCGTGGCTGTAGATTACGAGTTGTGGGTGCAGCAATGCCACCAAAGCACGTATGTTATTCGGGAGGCGGCGCTTCTGTTTGAGACTGGAACCAACACGTCAATGGGAAAAATTATTGTCGTGACCGCACCGGAAACCATCCGCATTCAACGTATTCGGGACAGGGATCCGCAGCGGTCCGAAGAAGAAATCAAAGCCATCATGAAGAACCAATGGCCCGATGAGGAAAAACTAAGAAGAGCCGATGAAATATTGTATAATGATGCTCAGCACATGGTTATCCCCCAAGTGCTCAACCTTCATCAAAAATTAAGTTTAGCCTGCTAGGTTTTACACGTGAATTGATTAGTTGAGTAATGACCAAACGTATTCTTACTATTTTGACTATCGTCGCAGTAGTTTTTCTGCTGGCACTTCCAAAACTTGGATTCTTTGATACATCCAAAGGAAAGGCCGCTGGAAATACATCCAGCAAGGCCAGCCTCCTCCCGGTAGAAGGATTTCTTCTTGTCCCTGAAGCTTTTGACAATGCCCTCACGATCACCGGGTCGATTATCGCCAATGAATCGTTGGAACTCAAAAGTGAAGCAAACGGAAAAATCACCAATATCAACTTCATAGAAGGCGCGCATGTGCACAAGGGTGATTTACTTGTGCAGATCAATGATGAAGAAATCAAGGCACAGATTGAGAAACAGCGCTACATGCAAAAACTCAACAAGGACAATGAGTTTCGCCAACGCCAGCTACTCAAAAAAGAGGCAATAAGCCAGGAGGAGTACGATAATGCACTCAATCGCCTAAATACGACCACCTCCGATATCAAGCTGTTTGAGGCCCAGCTGCAAAAGACACGGGTGTATGCGCCCTTTGATGGAATTATCGGGCTTCGCTATGTCAGCAACGGCGCCTATATTTCTCCCGCTACAGTTATAGCGACACTGTATAATAATTCTCCTGCCAAGATTGAGTTCTCCGTTCCGAGTCGGTACAGCTCACTAATTGAAGCCGGAAAAAAAATTCGTTTCACCGTTGAGAATGATACTTCGCGCGTATTCGTTGGTGAAGTCTATGCCGTGGAGCCACGCATTAATGAAGAAACCAGGACGCTGAAGCTCCGCGCGTTGGCAGATAACAGTAACGGGTTATTGCTACCCGGGCAGTTTGTGAAGGTTGACTTGATCCTTAACTCAAAATCTAACGCATTGCTTATCCCCACACAGGCTGTAATACCCGGCCAGCGAGGGCAAACGGTTTTCATAGCAAACAGCGGAAAAGCAAAAGAAGTAGAGATTCAAACTGGGACACGGACGAACTTGAAGATTGAAGTACTTTCCGGGCTTCAACCCGGAGATACGGTGATACTAACTGGCATTCTTCAATTAAGAAACGATCTACCCATCCGGATCGTTACGCTAACTAAGTAAGAAGCATCCATGGCAAGTCTGTCCACCATTAGTATTAACCGGCCGGTACTGGCGATTGTCATGTCGTTGGTCATCATTCTGTTTGGATACATTGGATTTTCCTTCCTTGGAATCCGAGAGTTTCCGAGTGTTGACCCTCCCGTCGTCACCGTATCCACGAGTTACATTGGCGCTAATGCTGATGTGATTGAATCGCAAATCACTGAGCCGCTCGAAGATGCCATCAATGGCATTGCTGGCATTCGCACCTTGACTTCGGTTAGCCGTGAAGGTCGGAGTAGCATTACCGTTGAGTTTGAACTGGGTATCAATATTGAAGCTGCCGCAAACGATGTTCGTGATAAGGTTTCCGGGTCACTGTTCAACCTACCTCGGGATGTTGATCCGCCAGTAGTCGAAAAGGCTGACGCCGATTCGAGCCCGATCATCTTCCTCTCCGTAGCGAGTGAAAACCGTGACCTTCTCGACTTGTCGCGTGTGGCCGAGATCATGTTCAAAGAGAAGCTACAAACCATACCCGGTGTCAGCTCAGTTCAATTGTGGGGGCAAAGGAGGTATTCGATGCGGCTGTGGATGGACCCTATTAAACTGGCCTCCCTTAAACTCGCTCCAACGGATGTTCTCCAAGCCCTGAATCGGGAAAATGTTGAGCTCCCCTCAGGCCGAGTAGAAGGCCAGAATACTGAACTGACAGTTCGTACGATGGGGCGGCTGACCACGGTGAGCGACTTCAATGATTTGATCATTAAGGACAATGGCGACAACATTGTGCGATTCAGTGATGTCGGTTACGCCCAACTTTATCCGGAAAATGATCGCACCCTTCTGCGTCGAGATGGAAAGCCTGGGGTGGCCCTGGCCATTGTCGCGCAGCCGGGGGCGAACAACATCGAGATCGCCGACCGACTCTATCAAAAACTTGATCAAATCCAGGCCGAGTTACCTCCCGATGTCAAATACTACATGAGTTGGGACTCTACACAATTCATCCGTAGCTCAATTAAGGAAGTCGAGGAAACAGTTGTTATTGCCTTTAGTCTCGTTCTCTTTGTAATCTTCTTCTTTCTCCGGGATTGGCGGACGACCCTGATTCCCATTGCCACCATTCCGATTTCATTAATCGGATCCTTCTTTGTCATGTACTTGTTGGGATTTACCATCAACGTGCTCACGCTGCTCGCTATTGTACTGGCGATTGGATTGGTAGTGGACGACGCCATTGTCGTTCTGGAGAATATTTATACTAAAGTGGAGGAAGGGCAAGACCCGGTTGAGGCCGCAAAGAAGGGCTCTGTGGAAATCTACTTTGCCGTTATCTCCACAACGATATCTGTAGTTGCTGTATTCCTGCCTGTGATATTTCTTCAGGGCCTTACCGGTAGATTGTTTCGTGAATTCGGTTTGGTGGTGGCCAGCTCGGTGGCAATTTCCGCATTCGTCTCCTTAACGCTCACGCCGATGATGAGCTCCAGACTGCTCAAGCATCGGGATCAGCAACCCTGGCTCTATCGGAAGACAGAACCATTCTTTCAATGGCTTACCCATCAATACGCCTCTTCGCTCGAAGGGTTTATGAAGCATCGGTGGATAGCTTTTGTCATTGTCTTTCTTTCAGGCGCACTCATTGTCTTCCTTGGGAGGGTGCTGCCGGCAGAGCTGGCGCCACTGGAAGACCGAAGTGAATTCCGAATAATGGCCCAGGGTGCTGAGGGCGCAACGTTTGAATATATGGATGGCTATATTGTGGACATTACCAATTTTCTACAAAATGAAGTTCCCGAACATGCAGGTCTCGTTAGTGTCACAGCTCCGGGGTTTGGAACCGTGGGCGTAAATTCAGGTATGGTACGTATAATCCTGAAAGGGACCCAAGACCGCGATCGAACACAGCAACAAATAGTAGATGACATAACCGAGCGCGCAAAGCAATTCTCTGGTGTAAGAACATATGTGACTCAAACCCAAACCATCGGTGGCGACCGACGAGGAGGATTTCCGCTCCAGTTTGTCATACAGGCCTCGAGTCTGGAGAAGTTGAAAGAGGTTCTGCCTGCCTTCATGGCAGAGGCGACCGCAAGCCCAAAATTCACTTTCGTGGATCTTGACCTCAAGTTCAATAAGCCAGAAATTAACATCTCCATAGACCGGGATAAGGCACGAAACATTGGCGTTAATGTATTGGACATCGCTCAAACCTTACAACTGGGATTAAGTGGAACGCGCTTTGGGAACTTCATCATGGATGGTAAGCAATATCAAATCATCGGCCAGGTGGAGCGAAAAGATAGAAATGAACCGCTTGACCTAAAGTCATTGTATGTCAAGAACAAGAAGGGTGAGCTAATCCAATTGGATAACCTGGTGACCATGCAGGAACAGAGCAAGCCCCCTCAATTATACCGGTTTAACCGCTACTCTTCTGCCAAGATACAGGCCCAAATGGCCCGCGGTGTAGCAATGGGGGAAGGAATCGCGGAGATGCAGCGCATTGCGGATGAAGTACTTGACGAAAGTTATTCAACCAGCCTTGATGGTTCAGCTCGCGAATTTGCGGAAAGCTCCTCAAGCATATACCTCGCGTTCGTGATCGCGTTGGCAATTATTTATTTGGTCCTGGCCGGCCAATTCGAAAGTTTTAAGGATCCATTCGTCATCATGTTCACTGTACCTCTTGCTCTGGCAGGAGCACTACTTTCTATCTGGTACTTTAACCAAACCCTGAATATCTTTAGTCAAATCGGAATCATCATGTTGATCGGTTTGGTTACGAAGAACGGAATCTTGATTGTTGAGTTTGCCAATCAACGGAAGGAACAGGGGATGAATGTCCTGAATGCTGTAATGAGCTCAGCCGAGTCTCGTTTCCGTCCCATTATAATGACTAGCCTTTCCACTATCCTTGGGATTCTGCCCATTGCTCTGGCCTTTGGGTCAGGATCAGAAAGTCGCGTATCGATGGGAATTGCGGTTATCGGGGGAATGCTTTTTGCGACTGTGCTTACACTCTATGTAATTCCAGCCATCTATTCCTACCTCTCCAGCCAGCCCGCTTCATATAGCGCGCAACCGGTTAAGCAAAGTAACTAGGCGCTGCCCATACCGCCCATCCGTACCCGGCGAAGCGAATTACCCGTGCAATGCAGATTAGGAGAAATTTGTTAAAAGGTGTGTTGACTGAGCCAGCCAGCATACATGTCGCGGAGAATGGAACTGGTGTCACCGCTCCTACCAAGACAAGATACAGTCCATAGCTTCTCAACTTTTTGTCATATTGCTTCAGGTACCGATCATGAACCCGCTTGTAGAGGTGTGTCTTGGAAAAGTATCTTCCAATATAGTAACCTATGATTCCGGCACCATAGGAAATTAGCGTAAGGTATGTGAGGTTCAGTACATATTCGGACACAATACCCTTCGATTGCCAGATCAGCATGAAAAGCTCAGGGGGTATGATGCCAAAAACAATCTCAGATATTGTAAAAATCCCAAGAAGAAGGGGCAGCCTGTCTCCAACATCATTGATCTCCTTCTGATAAACCGAAATCTCTTCAGAAGCCAAAATATAAGCCGTCAAAATAACAGCAAACCAAATCAGGCCACGAATCAAATTTCGCCAGAGGAACCCTGATTTCGTTTCTTCATTTTCTTCCATGAGCTAGGATAAGATGGGGTGACGTTTGAAGGGTTTGTCTTCGTCAAAAAGTTTTCGATACGTAATATGACGTTTATTTACCCGGGCACCAACTTGTTCCACTACTTGAATCATTTTAGGGTTAAAATCCCCAATCCAGTTCATTTCATACTCCGTATAGGGCATTTTATCCGATTGATAAAGGCCGCGAGCAGCCATTATCAGGGCTCCATCAACCCCTTTTCCCTGGTGGGCCGGAACAACGCCGAACAAGATACC
>JANNAZ010000391.1:0-2949 GCA_031384895.1 Cyclobacteriaceae bacterium
ATGGTTTCCCCTAAGCCAGGTGGCAGTGGAAAGAAATAAGGTTTATAGAATATATCGAAAAAGACAATGCCTAAATTAAAAACAAAGTCAGGAGCCAAGAAACGCTTTAAAGTAACCGGAAGCGGAAAGATTAAGCGCAAGCATGCGTATAAGCGTCACATCCTGACGAAAAAAGGAACAAAGCAGAAGAGAAGGCTGGGCCACAGTGCTATCGTCGACAAAGCAGACGTACGCAATGTGAAACCGATGCTTCCTTATGCGCTGTAGTCCCGGCACTTTGGCCGGGATGGTTTGTATATTGTTTAACCCGGTTCCTGAGCATACAAGTTCTCCGATCTGTCGGAGGCGCCAGTAGCCAAAAAAGTAATTATGCCACGTTCAGTGAATCACGTTGCATCCCGCGCCAGGCGCAAGAGGGTGCTCGAACTCGCCAAAGGATTCTTTGGGAGAAAGAAAAATGTTTGGACCGTCGCCAAAAACGCGGTCGAAAAAGGTCTGGTGTATGCCTACCGCGATCGCAAAGCAAAGAAGCGTGACTTCCGGGGTTTGTGGATTCAGCGGATCAACGCCGGCGCCAGACTTCATGGAATGTCCTATTCAGAACTGATGGGCAAATTGAAGAAGTCGGGAATAGACCTCAACCGGAAAGTGCTTGCCGATCTGGCTATGAACCACCCGGAAGCGTTCTCTGAAGTAGTGAACAAATTGAAATAAGACAAGAAGGGGCTTCGGCCCCTTTTTATTTGTATTAATCCGCCGCGTATTCGTTCTTTTGAGCTGTGAAGAGATCAAAGAAAATTTTTGTCTGCGTGGCTATTGCCTTTTTTATCTTCCTCGTGTGGTTAATGTATGACATAAGCCACCGAACAACCTTCCCGGGAGCCAGGAAGCTGGAAAAAGCACCCGCTAGCGATACGGCCAGGAACCATTCGTCGCCGAAATCAGCAACTCAACTGCCTTAATTTTACAGTGATCGGAATGCAATGGGTGCCCGTCAGGGGCCCTCTTATCTTCGATACAGATTAAAGCCAACTATAGACAGGAATTTCCCCCGGGGTCAAGGACTTTGGGGGATTTTCTTTTTTTGCCAACTAGAATCTGCCCCCTTTTGCATAATTTGATTACAAATCATCAAAAGTGGTATTATGAAACAATCCGCTATCCGACTACTTTGTGCGCTGACTGTTTATCTCCTGAGCAGTTCTTGCGCTGACAAAGAGATAACCAATGACCTAAAGTGTACCAGCTCCAGCCTCTCCCTAATCCTGGTTTCAAAGACAGAAACCACCTCGTGTAAATCGATCAATGCTCAACTGGAGGTAGCAGGGGTAGGAGGAGATGGGCCCTATGATTATAAAAAAGGGGACGGCATTTATCAGACCAACCCGGTCTTCACGAATCTTGGCGCAGGTACCTATTCTATTTTTGTAAAAGACACAAAAGGGTGTGTCCGTCAACTTGATGTACCAATCACAGCAGCTAACTCGACGCTTGACGCCATATTCTCTTCCTCTCCCGATAATCAATGTGAGGCCCCTCACATAGGCACGATCTCCATTACTCCAAGCGGGGGTACGTTGCCATACGTGATCAAGATTGACAACGGTGTATTTGCATCAGTGACAGTTTTCAATTCCCTGACAAGTGGGGTGCATACTGTCGTCGTAAAAGATGGAGAAGATTGCGAGCTGATACTAAACATTACCGTGGTGCGGGGAGACACAGGCATAAGCTACTCGGGGCAAATCCAGCCGATCCTGACAGCGGCATGTAATTTCCCTGGCTGTCATGGCTCAGGCACCGGTAGCCGCGATTGGACCAATATCGCAAATGTCCAGGCCAAAGCGACCAGTATCAAGGCTCGTACAGGCTTGCGGACTATGCCTATTGGCAGCGGCCCTACACTTACTGACCAACAAATTCAATCGATCGCCTGCTGGGTAGACGATGGCGCTAAGAATAACTAGTCAAGTCATGAAGTGCCTCATCCTGCTGTTCTGCCTGTGCCTGCCCACTAGCACGCTTGCCCAGAAATTCATTTCAGAATCGTCAACGGTTATGTTCTTCTCCAAGGCAACCGTTGAAGATATTTCGGCACGAAACGAAAAATCCCTTTGCCTGTTGGAAGTTGCAACCGGCAACATCGCCTTCTCCATTCCCATCCGGGAGTTTCAATTTGATAAATCCCTGATGCAGGAACATTTCAATGAGAAGTACATGGAGACGGAAAAATTTCCAAAGTCTACCTTCCAGGGCAAGCTCATAGGATATTCGCAGGAGATAAAGGGCGCTCAGCAGGCGCATGCCCAAGGCAAGTTGACGATTCATGGTGTTGCCAAGGAGGTTGATATTCAAGGCACGGTGACGTTTGACCAAAACCATATGACATTAGCTTCAAAGTTTGTCGTGCGCCTGGAAGACTACAACATTCAATTGCCCCAAATACTTTGGCAAAATATTGCGGAGACAATAGAAGTATCCTTAGACTTTACCCTCAAGCCTTATGAAAAATAGCTTCATCTTTTTGTTTCTGCTCTTTTTGGTGCCCTGTTATTCCCAGGATCTATTGGCAGAATTAGACAGCCAGGCTCCAAAGACCCCGGAATATGCCATCGCCACGTTTAAGAGTACCCGGCTGGTCAACGGGCAGACCGTGGAGACCAAAGGGAAGGGTGCTCTCGAGTTCATTTTTGCCCACCGGTTTGGGCCCATCAGCAGCGGGGCGTATGAATTGTATGGATTGGATCAAGCCTTTGTTCGTCTTGGACTTGAATATGGAATTACGGACCGCCTGGGTGCGGGTTTTGGCAGAAACTCAATGGACAAAACCATGGATGCCTATCTGCGCTACAAAGCTCTTCGGCAGCGGTCTGACGGTTCAGGCTCTCCGGTTACCATCACGGCGTTTGGTATCGCCGCTGTAAAAACGACGCCAAAAACAGAAGATGC
>JANNAZ010000301.1:0-4631 GCA_031384895.1 Cyclobacteriaceae bacterium
TATGGACTAAGCGAGACTTCGCCTGTGCTTTGCTGTAACCCACTGGATGGAAAACACAAGCGGGGTACCATTGGTGTACCGATGCCCTCTACAGAAGTTGCGATTTTTGATGACAATGGGAAGCAATTGGCTCAGGGTGAGACAGGGGAGATCTGCGCCCGAGGTCCCCAGGTGATGCGCGGGTATTGGCAGAAGGACAGCGAGGGTGTGTTCTTCGATAAAACGTGGTTCCGGACTGGTGACATCGGGATCATGGATGAGCAAGGGTACTTCAAAATTGTCGATCGCAAAAAGGACATGATCAAGGTTTCCGGATTTAATGTTTACCCGAACGAAATTGAAAATGTGTTGGCCTCCTATTTCAAAGTTCTTGAAGTGGCAGCCATTGGAATTCCAAATTCCAAGTCAGGTGAGGTGATCAAGGCTTTTATCGTAAAGAAGGATCCAACTCTGACAGAGGAGGAGATCAAAGCGTATTGTCATGAGAATCTGACAAACTATAAAGTGCCGAAGTTCTTTGAGTTCAGGACAGAACTTCCCAAGACCAACGTAGGAAAGATACTCCGTCGCGCGCTCAAAGAAGAAGAGGGGACCAAGTCGGCATAATTATTGCGTTTGGATATATAGCAATTATATTTGCGCCCTTGATTTGGCACCGCAATAGATCCCCGAAAAATATTCAACATAATATAGACTGTAGCTTATGAGTTTACGTGCGCTTACCCTGATTGTCCTTTTCACTGCTCTCGTTTCTTTTGCGCCGGCGCCTCACCCGGCAGCTGACCAGGAATCTCAAAATCTCGCCTATCCCGAAGAGAAACACCTGACCAACTTGCGGCAGTTGACCTTTGGGGGAGACAATGCTGAAGCGTACTGGAGTTTTGACAGCAAAATGGTCAGCTTCCAATCCAATAATAAGGCCTGGGGGCTTGGCTGCGACCAGATCTTCTATATGCCGGTTGACGGTGTAGACTCAAGCAATGGCAGCAAGCCCAAATTGATCAGCACTGGCCTGGGAAGAACGACCTGCTCGTTTTTTATGCCAAAGGGTAAATCAATCCTTTATGCATCTACCCATCTGGGCGGATCAGCTTGTCCTCCCGAACCAGAGCGTAAACCGGGAGGCAAGTACCTGTGGCCTATCTATGACAGCTTTGATATTTTTGTCGCCGATCTAAAGGGAAAGGTGATCAGCCAATTGACGACTACGCCTGGCTACGACGCGGAAGCCACGATTTCACCCAAAAAGGATAAGATTGTTTTCACCTCCACCCGCAATGGCGACATTGATCTCTACGTCATGGATATCGACGGCAAGAATGTCAAGCAGATTACCAATGAGCTAGGCTATGACGGCGGCGCCTTCTTTTCTCCCGATGGAAGGAAGATAGTATTCCGCGCGTCACGCTTTACGCGAGAGGAAGACAAGCAGGAATACCTGAATTATTTGAAGCAGGGTTTGGTGGCCCCTACGGCCATGGAGATTTTTGTGTGCAATGTGGACGGCACAGGACTAAAGCAACTTACCCAGCTGGGAAAAGCAAATTGGGCTCCTTTCTATCACCCTTCCGGCAAGAAGATTATTTTCAGCTCCAATCACAAGGGAACGCGTGGGTTCGAGTTTAACCTGTATATGATTAATGAGGATGGCACCGGGCTGGAGCAGATCACCTATGACAAAGTCTTTGATTCCTTCCCAATGTTTTCCCCCGACGGAAAGAGAATCATATTCTCTTCCAATCGGAACAATCACGGGACACGGGATACCAATCTCTTTATTGCGGACTGGGTAGACTAACCTGAACGTAAGTGGGTGGTTGGCGATCCGAGTCGAGGGCCGTTAACCAAACAGCCACTCCAGGCCAAAGAACTTGTCGATGATGACGCCCACGGAAAGGATTCCCAGCAAAATCGGGCATACCCAGCGAATGGTGATATTGAGATAGGACTGGAGTATAGATCCGGGATATCCGGGATTGCCGATAGCTAGTTCTTCATGCATGTTGGCAATCTTCCAGCGGTTCCTGATGAAGATACACATGATGCATCCTCCAACAGTTAGGCTAATGTCGCACATATCAGATACGAACATGAGAAAGTCCCGGTCTTTGTAGAACGTAAGGTGCGATAGGAATTCTACTTTTCCCTGACTGACCAGGCTAGGTAGTCCGAGTATGAAGATCAGCAGGGCCAATCCCCACACTACTTGTTTCCGTGGCAGTTTCTTTTGGTCTACAAAATAGGCTGCTGGTACTTCAAGCAAGGAAATTGTAGACGTAAGTGCGGCAAAGCACAACAGCAAGAAGAAGGACCCACCGACAACCCTACCGGCGATCGGTCCCATACTTTGAAATACTTGCGTCAGTACAACAAAAACAAGACTCGGGCCTTGAACATCATAGGCGCCAATGGCTGCCACCATGGGGAAGACCATGAGCCCTGCCAGAAAAGCTACCGAGGTATCGGCAAGCGTGATGATCGCCGCAGAAGAGACAATGTTCTGCTCTTTGCTCACATAAGAACCATATGTGATTAGACAACCCATTCCGAGGGAGAGAGAGAAGAAAGCCTGTCGCAAACCGTCAAAGAGGGTTTGCATATTAATCTCGCTCAAATTGGGTATCAGGTAGAATTTAGCTCCATCTATGGCATTCGGGAGTGTAAACGCATAGATGATCAAGCCTATCAAAATCAGATATAGGGACGGCATCATGATCTTATTGGCAGCCTCAATTCCTTTTTGAATTCCCTGTGAAACAATCACGGCGGTGATCACCATGAATCCAAGTGAGAAGGCAAGTATGGTCCAAACGTTGTTGATGTATGATCCAAAGTAAGCGCCAAAGTCATTCTCCAGCAGTAGATCTCCAAAGGATATTTCAATGAAGTAGCCGAAGGCCCAGCCCGCAACCACATTATAAAAGGAGAGGATGAATATCCCCGCCAGGATTCCAAATAGGCCTAAATAACCCCAACTGCCGCCCCCAAGCTTTTGATACGAGCCATAGGCATCGCTTTGTGCCTTGCGACCAATGGCTATCTCCCCAATCATGACCGGAACACACAGTGTAAATATGCAGATGAGATAGATTAGCAAGAAGGCAGCTCCGCCATTTTGCCCCGCCAAATAGGGGAAACGCCAGATGTTGCCGAGGCCGACTGCTGATCCGGCAGCGGCAAGAATGAATCCTATTCGACTTGAAAAACCGGCTCTGTTTGACATGGCTGGGGGTTGATTTGCGGGCAAAATAGACCTTAAACCAAAATAATCAAAAGGCTATTCGCCCAGGAACGGGAATTATGTTCGTCGCCTTGCTAAGGATTATGGGAAGAAAGCTAAATTTGTACTATCCAATTTTTTTAATCTGACCCATGGAGGATCCGAAGAAACTAACGACCCAGGAGAAGGCCCTTCAGATCAACCTGAGCAAAACGATCTACGGCTCTTTTGCCGAAATTGGTGCGGGTCAGGAGGTTGCCGCCAGCTTTTTCAAGGTAGGCGGTGCTTCGGGTACGGTTGCCAAGACAATCTCTGCTTACGACATGAAGTTCTCTGATGCCATTTATGGTGTCTGCGACAGGTATGTCTGTGAAGAACGTCTGATCAGTATGGTAGAAAAGGAATACTCTCTCCTTCTTGAGCGGTTGCCGCATCGTGCAGAGTCAGTACGGTTCTTCTCTCTTGCCGATACGGTGGAGATTCTGAATTATGAACGCACTAACCAGGGTCATGGATGGATCGGACTGCGGTTTCAAACGCATTCATTGGGACCTTTCAATGATTGCGTCGCGCACCTTAAAATGCACGACAACGATCAGCTACAACAGCAATTTGCGGTAGGCATAGTGGGTGTCAACATGCTTCATGCGTGCATGTTTCTTTCAGACCCGGAGCAGATCATGATGTCGTTGCTCGATGGACTCACGACGCGACGTATAGAAATTGATATGCTCCGCATCAGTGGTCCGGATTTCAAACATGTGGATAATCGGCTCATGGCCCTTAAGCTGGTGAAAAACGGGCTGACTAAGGCAGCGTTGTTTGGGCCAGATGGCACGGTGATGCAGCCGTCCGAAGCACTGTATAAGAAAAACGTGCTCGTCCTTCGGGGCCGGTTCCGGCCAGTTACCCATGTAAACGTCGACATGTTACTGACGTCCAGGCGGCATTTCAGGAGTGAGGAGGATGTTGAACGCCCCAAAATCGTAGTGCTGTCCGAATTGACACTGAACGATTTAGGTGCCGATGGCCACATCGACGAGAAAGACTTTCTTCAACGTGCCGATATCTTATGTTCGCTGGGTCAAACAGTTATGATCTCGAACTATTTCGAGTACTTCCGTCTGGTGGATTACCTCTCAAAGACCACCAAGGGCAAGAAGATTGGGATCATTATGGGTATCTATCAGTTGCAAAAAGTATTTGAAGAGAAGACATACGGAAATCTGCGTGGCGGATTGCTGGAAAGTTTTGGGTCCCTGTTCGGCACCAACATCAAGTTGTATATCTATCCAGCATGGAAGAAGGATTCGCACGAGCTATTTACGCTGAAAGATTTTGAGTCGAGTTTGCCGGAGAGCACCAGGGACCTTTTCCGTTACCTGATGCAGAATGGGAAATTGGAGGATAT
>JANNAZ010000304.1:0-8748 GCA_031384895.1 Cyclobacteriaceae bacterium
TCCTATCCGGAATTCATTTACACGGAATGCAGAAACAAGCACCGGATCGTTATCACGGGGAGCCACGGAAAGACCATGGTTACGCTCCTGATTCTCCATGTACTTAACTATCACAACCGGAAATTTGACTACATCGTGGCCAGGCAAATTCCTGGCTTGAAGCACTCCATACGTATCTCCGATGCCCCCGTTGTGATCATTGAGGGGCAAGATGGCCTTGCCTCAGTCCGGGACCCGACTACGATCTTTCTCAAATACAAACACCACATTGGTGTCGTCAGTGGAATCGAGTGGACTCAATCTGCGGATTACCCAACCAAAGAAGAATATACTCGTCAATTCAGTTTATTCGAGTCATCAACACCCAAGGGTGGTGTGCTCATTTACTTTGACCTCGAGCCAGTAGTCACTGTCCTATCGAAGATCCACCAGCAGGATGTTTTATACATACCCTACAAAACCCATCCGACCACAGTTGAAGGCGGCCAGGAGTTTCTGGTAGAATCCAGTTCCGAGAAACATCCACTGAAGTTGACTGGCAAACACAATCTGCAGAACATCAGTGCAGCCAAGGAAACTGTAAAGAAATTGGGCATCACGTCTGCCATGTTCTATTCTGCCGTGCAGACTTTTGAAGGTACCCCCATCTGATTACTCCAACTGCCAAGAATGAAACTCAACCTGAAAATACCGCTTTGCTTTTTTGACCTCGAGACCACGGGAACCAACATTGCGCAAGACCGGATCGTCGAGATTGCCGTAATCAAGCTCATGCCGAACGGAGAAATTATGGAGAAGCAGACGCGAGTCAACCCGACTGTCCCGATCCCGGCCGGATCCACCGCCATTCACGGGATCAGCAATGCAGACGTCAAAGATAAACCGACGTTTAAAGAGATAGCGCGGGATTACGCACGGTTTATGGAAGGGTCTGACTTGAGTGGGTTCAATATCCTCAAATTCGATATTCCTGTCCTGGTTGAAGAATTCCTTCGTGCAGACGTGGAGTTTGATTATTCACGCAAGCGGATAATCGACTCCCAACGTATTTTTCACATGATGGAAAAACGGAATTTGTCAGCGGCATTTCAATTCTATTGCAAGAAGGACCTGGCCAATTCGCATAGCGCGGCAGCGGATACACGCGCTTCCATGGAAGTGCTCCTCGCGCAGGTTGAACGCTACGAGAATCAATCCGTGACCGACCCCCTGGGCAACCGCATTGGTACGGTGAAAAACGACATGGACGAACTTAACAAATTGGCCTCCTCCGACATGGTCGATCTGGCAAGTCGCATGGTTTTGGATCCCAGCGGAGATGCGCTGTTCAATTTTGGCAAACACAAGGGTAAGAAGGTGCTCACTGTACTTAAAGATGAACCCTCTTACTATGATTGGATGATGAACGGAGATTTTTCGCTTGATACGAAGCGGCGGTTGACAGAGATAAAGCTCAGCGCACTAAAGATCAAGTCGTAGAATAATTGGTTGTTGGCAGTATACGCTAACAGCTAACAGCCAAGAGCTAACAGCCAAGAGCTAATAGCCAAGAGCTAACATCCACTACCAGTTACTTCTTGTAATACTGCATTGCCTCAGGGATCCATCCCTTGAGGTCGCTAATCCGTGTCTCATGTGAGGGGTGTGTCGACATGAACTCGGGTGGCTGTTGCCCACCGCCCAGGGTGGCCATGCGCTCCCAGAAAATTGGCGCCTGGTTGGGATCATATCCAGCCATCGCCATAAAAATGATGCCCATGTGATCGGCTTCGGATTCATGGGAGCGGCTAAAAGAAAGCATCCCCAATTCAGTTCCGGCACCCACCGCTTGCATCAAGAGATCCTGAGAACCGGATGGGTTCTGCCCCAATGCAACGCTAAGCACATTGATACCCATCTGAGCAGCCATCTGCTGACTCATGCGCTCACGGCCATGATTGGCAATGGCATGGGCCACTTCATGCCCCATCACGATGGCGACACCTGTTTCATCCTTGCAGACCGGAAGGATCGCCGTATAGAAGGCAACCTTACCCCCAGGCATACACCAGGCGTTAACGGTTTTGGAGTCTTCAATGAGGTTAAATTCCCAGTTAAAGCCGGACAACTCAGCGGAGCGACCTGCGGTGGCCATATACTGTTCCACGGCTTTCTGAATGCCTGTGCCCACCCGACGGATCATCGCTGTCTGTTGCACATTGCTCGACAATGGACCCTTTGTAATGACCTCTGAATATTGTTGCGCCGCCATGGGCATTAGCTCTTCGTTAGACACCAGGCTCAACTGCTTGCGGCCCGTCACGGCTACGGTTGCACACCCGGCGAGCAAGGCCAAAGAGGCCAGAAATAGCGTAGTTCTTTTCATGTTCATCCTATCACAAAACGCACGAAGTTAAATAGGATTGTAAGAAAATCCCGAATTGTTAAATAGCTTTGTAAAAAAGTTAATCATGCGGATTTTTGCCATTGGCCGTAACTATGCAGAGCACATCCAGGAGCTTAACAACGAGCGCCCCGATGAACCTGTAATCTTTACCAAGCCGGACACCGCGATCCTTCGCAATAACGCGCCCTTCTATTATCCCGGTTTCTCCAAGGACATCCATCACGAGGTTGAATTGGTATTGCGGATCAGCAAGGAAGGCAAGAACATTGAGGAAAAATTTGCTTCCCGCTATTTTGACGCCATCGGAGTCGGCATCGATTTTACCGCCCGTGACCTTCAGCAGAAGGCCAAGGACAAAGGATTACCCTGGGATATCGCCAAAGGTTTCAATGGCTCTGCCCCTATCTCGGATTCGTTCCTTCCGCTGGACAAGTTTCCGGATCTCAAGAACATTAATTTCAAATTGGAAATCGACGATAACCTTAAGCAGCAAGGTAACACCAGCCTGATGCTCTTTCCATTTGATTATATCATTTCGTATTTATCTAAATTTTTTACACTTAAGACAGGCGACTTGATTTTTACGGGAACTCCAAAAGGAGTTGGTCCGGTTGCTCCTGGCAACACGTTGTCCGCCTACATTGAAAATGAGAAACTATTGGAATTTCAAGTTAAGTAGTTTGGTACTGCTGGCTGCCCTGCCGGGCGGCCTGTTTGCGCAGTTCAACGAACTGGAACCGCTGCGTGACGGTGGCTCCAGCAGCTATCTCTTTCCGATCAATCCCGGACAACCCAATTACCTGGCCGGCACCATGGGTGAACTCCGCAGTTCGCACTTCCACGGAGGCATCGATATTCGTACGGGTAACCGCATTGGTATTCCTGTACTGGCCACTCAGGACGGATACATCTCCCGTGCTCAAGTCAGTACGTCCAGTTATGGCACCGCACTTTTTGTTGCCCATCCCGATGGCAAGGTATCCGTATACGGTCACCTGGACCGGATCACGGGCAAAGCCGGCGCCCGGGTTAAGCAAGAGCAATACAATCGCAAGTCATTTGAATTGAACTTGGCTTTTCGTGAAAACGAATTCCAAGTGAAACGCGGTGACACGATCGCCTTATCCGGAAATACCGGATCTTCCCAGGGGCCCCACCTCCATTTTGAAATTCGTGAGGGCAACTACGTGTTAAATCCGTTGAAATTCGGATTCACCGAAATCAAAGACAACATCCCGCCTGCCGGACAAAAGATTGCTTTGCGAACGCTGGATGTTCATTCACGCATCAACGACCGCTTCGGACGGTTTGAGTTTACCCTCGTCAAGAAATCCAGTGCGGAATACATATTGCCGGTACCTATCCTGGCCTATGGCAAGATTGGTGTTGAACTCCTCGGGTCCGACCGAATGGACAATTCACCCGGCCGATGCGGAATCAACTACATCGAAATGTTTGTCGACAGTCAGCAGGTTTTCTCACAATACATTGAGAAAGTTGACCTGGATGAGACCCGTGGCATCCTCGCGCTGATGGATTACAAAGCTTCTGAAATCCGGGGCAAGCGATACAACAAGCTTTACATCGATGAAGGAAATCGCCTCCCCTTCTATCAGACTGAAAACGAAGGCGTGATCACCGTAAAGAATAAAGACCGCTCCGTCCGCATCACCCTCAAAGATGAATCTGGAAATGCAAGCACCATTCGTTTCCGCCTCAAGAAGAATCCAATCACCGACGAAATCAAACTTTCAACCTCCCGGACTGCCCAGCTGGAGTCTGAGGTTCTTGAGAACACCCTGGTGATCTCTTCGCGCCCCTGCCCTGATGTCAATCAGCTTACGGTCTTCATTCAGGGTAAACAGACAGTCCTTCCTTTGGCTTACAAAAGCGCTCAACAAGTCGTCTATCTGATTGATCTCCAGGAAATGCAACCTGATTCAGTCTCGACCTGTACGGGTAGCCAGGTCTTCCATTTCAAAGACGTTGTTCCCTCGGCTACCGAGTACACCTACTATAGCGATTGGGCAGACGCGAGTTTCCTAGCGCAAGCCCTGTACGACACACTTTTTCTGAATGTCAATCACCGGGTCGAAGATGCCAGAGAGTATTTTGTGATTGGCAACCGGACTACACCCTTGCATAAGTCCATCCGCGTGACCCTTAAGCCAACGGTAGAAATGACGCCCGCAAAAAACCTTGCCGTCTACCGCCGGGAGGGCTTGTCGTATAACTATGTTGGGGGTGACTGGAATAACGGCAAAGTGCGTTTCTCGACGCAGGAGCTGGGCGAATTCACCTTCCTAACGGATTCTACTGCACCCGCTATCAACCGCATTCGTCTGGATGGGCAGAATGCCCGGTTCCGCATTCGTGACGGGCGATCCGGAATCTCCTATTACGAAGCAAGTATAAACGGTGAATGGCTGTTAATGAAGTACGACTATAAATTCGGAATCTTACAGTCTGACAAGCTTGATCCAAAGAAACCTTTCAAAGGAGACTTCGAGCTCAAGGTGGTGGATCGCGCAGGAAACGAACGCATTTTCAAACAAAAAATCTGATGACATGGCACTGAACACAGGATCGAAAGCACCCGATTTCAAAACCAAAGACCAGGACGGTCGCGATATTTCTCTTGCTGGGATGAAAGGCAAGAAGTTCGTTCTTTACTTCTATCCGAAAGACATGACCTCAGGCTGTACGGCTGAGGCCTGTAACCTGCGCGACAACTACAGCCCCCTGAAGAAGGCTGGGTATGAAATCTTTGGCGTCTCCAGGGATGATGAGAAGTCTCACCGCAAGTTCATCGAAAAAGAAAACCTCCCCTTCCGCCTACTCGCAGACACCGACCTTTCCGTACACAAGAAGTTCGGCACCTGGATCGAGAAGTCGATGTATGGGCGCAAGTACATGGGCACAGCCCGGGTTACGTTTGTCATTGATGACAAGGGCATCATTGAAAACATCATTGAGAAAGTGGATACCCGCGACCATGCTGCGCAGATTCTTGGCGGAAAATCAACTCCAGCTGTAGCAAGTAAAAAAATCGCCGCAAAGAAACCAGCGAAAAAGGTGGTTGTCAAAAAGAAAACAGCGAAAAAGAAGAAATAGGAAATAGCAATATCTCAATCAAAGCCTGAACGTTACCGCGCTCAGGTTTTTTTATGTTCCCTATTTTCTGGACATTCGTCAACATCATCCAACCGTCCAAACATGAAACCCATCCATCTCTTTGCTGCACTTTGCTTTTGCACAGGCCTGGCCTCAGCACAGGTTCCTGATTATGATATCGTGTTGAAGAATGGCCGGGTCATCGATCCGGAAACCGGATTGGATGCTGTGCGGAACGTAGGTATCCGGGGCAATCGCATCGTCGAGATCTCTGCGAATCCACTTACCGGCAAGGAAGTAATCGATGTATCCAACCTGGTAGTCTCACCCGGGTTTATCGATCCCCATGTTCATGGGATGACCAACAAAGAGCATGAATATCAGGCGCATGATGGTGTGACCACTGCACTCGAACTGGAGAGTGGTATTGCAGACTATGCAACCTGGCTAGCGTCCCAGCATAACAAGACGATAGTGAATTACGGTGCCAGCGCCTCTCATCCCTGGGCAAGAAGCGAAGTACTGTATCAAACGGCGCAGAAAACCGGGAATAAGGAGTTGGAGAAGGGAGGCTACAAGTTCAATTACATGCCCGTAGGACCTTCGGAGACGCAGCCCACCCTGGATCTATTGGACCAGGAACTCAAGGCAGGTGCCCTGGGAGTAGCCGTCCCGATTGGTTATTATCCAGGAGCCACCCGAGAAGAAGTTTATAATGTCTACGAATTCGCAGCTGCACGCAAGTCGCTCGTTTTCACACACGTACGTGAAGGCAAAGCCCTTGCCATCCAACAGGCCATTGCTGACGCAGCTACCAATGGAACGTCACTGCACATCGTCCATATCAACAGCATGGCGTTAGATGAAATCGGATTAGCTGTGAGAATGGTGGCCAATGCGCAAAAGCAGGGCCTGGACATAACAACCGAGTTGTATCCCTATACCGCAGGATCAACCAGCCTTGAGTCAGCAATCTTTGATGAAGGTTGGCAGCAGCGGCTGGGCATCACGTACAAAGACTTGCAATGGGTAGAAACCGGCGAACGACTGACTGAAGAAACCTTCAACTCATACCGGAAGAAAGGCGGTACAATCATCCTCCACAGCATGAAATCCGAGTGGATTGAAGCGGGAATCAAATCGCCGGTGACCATGATTGGCTCCGATGGCATGCCATACTCGCGCCTTGCACACCCACGAACCGCTGGAACCTTTGCTCGCGTACTGGGTGTTTATGTACGTGAAAGAAAGGCACTTACACTCATTGAGGCGTTGCGTAAGATGACCATCATGCCGGCACAGCGCCTGGAGACCGTCTCCCCAATGATGCACCTCAAGGGCAGAATGCAGGTGGGCATGGATGCGGACATTACCATCTTCGACCCCGCTACAATCATTGACAAAGCGACCTTTGAAGGCGGATTGAAATTCTCAGAAGGAATCCATCACGTCCTTGTGAACGGAACCTTCGTCGTTAAGAGCGGAAAAACACTCGGCAACGTCTTTCCAGGTCAACCGATTTACGGCAAATACAAACAGTGAGAAATGACTCGCGTCGGATTCTTGCAGGCTAAGACATTTTATTTAATCTTCGCTGCAAATAATCCTGCATGAGTCAGCCTGACCTCTCCAAGCTCAATACGTTATGTTCACAGATCCGGCGCGACATCGTGCGGCAGGTGTATAACTGCCAGTCCGGCCATCCCGGAGGTTCCTTGGGCTGCACTGAGTTTATGGTAGCACTCTATTTTCACATGATGAAGCATGACCCGGGCTTCAACATGGATGGAAAAGGAGAAGACCTCTTCTTCCTCTCCAATGGGCACATTTCACCCGTGTGGTATTCAACACTGGCACGGGCCGGTTACTTCAAGACCTCCGAGTTGGCAACCTTCCGTCAGATCAACACAAGGCTTCAGGGCCATCCTGCTACCCATGAGCATCTGCCGGGTATTCGCGTGGCCTCCGGCTCACTGGGCCAGGGGTTGTCGGTTGCCATTGGCGCCGCGCTGGCCAAGAAACTTAACAAAGACGACCGGACGGTATTTGTACTCATGGGCGACGGCGAGCAGCAGGAAGGACAAGTGTGGGAAGCCGGAATGTTTGCAGCGCATAACAAAGTCGACAACCTCATTGCCACCATCGACTACAACGGCCAGCAAATTGATGGCCCTGTCGATCAGATTCTTTCCCTTAAAAACCTGAAAGCCAAATGGGAAGCGTTCGGATGGACGGTATTGGAATGCAATGGAAATAACCTGGAAGAACTCATCGCCACACTTGAAAAAGCAAAGTCTCTCCTGGGAAATGGAAAACCGGTCATGAACCTCATGCGTACTGTCATGGGATTTGGTGTTGACTTCATGATGGGCTCACACAAGTGGCACGGCGTCGCGCCGAATGAAGAGGAGTTTAAGAAGGCTATGGGGCAATTGGAGGAAACGTTGGGGGATTTTTAGGTGTTGGGTATTAGGTGTTAGGCGTTGGGTTCCAGGCAATCAAGTACTCAAATCTGTGGTAATCCGTGCAATCTGTGGCAACACATTGCACTTTAAATGAAGACGAAGAATCAATAAGAAAGTAATGATCAAATTTACATCGACAGAAAAGAAAGATACGCGTTCAGGCTTTGGCGCAGGACTTCACGAGCTCGGAAAGCAAAATCCCAATGTGGTGGCGTTGTGCGCCGATCTCCTTGGATCGCTTAAGATGGATGCGTTCAAGAAAGACTTTCCGGATCGATTCATTCAGGTAGGAATTGCCGAAGCCAACATGATGAGCCTTGCAGCCGGACTTACGATCGGCGGCAAGATTCCATTCACTGGCACGTTCGCTAATTTTTCTACCGGTCGGGTTTATGATCAGATTCGCCAGTCCATCGCTTACTCAGGCAAGAATGTAAAAATCTGCGCATCACACGCTGGTCTGACTCTGGGTGAAGATGGTGCCACACACCAAATCCTGGAAGACATTGGTATGATGAAAATGCTTCCTGGAATGACAGTGATCGTCCCTTGCGATTACGAACAGACCCGGCAGGCTACCCTTGCCCTTGGCTCACACACCGGGCCTGCTTACCTCCGCTTTGGTCGCCCGGCATGGCCAATCTTCACGACAGGAAGGCCCTTCACCATTGGAAAAGCGGATCGCATGATTGAGGGGAAAGATGTTTCGATTTTTGCTTGTGGTCACATGGTCTGGCAAGCTATTGAAGCAGAGAGCATCCTTGCCGAAAAAGGCATCCACTT
>JANNAZ010000330.1:0-7257 GCA_031384895.1 Cyclobacteriaceae bacterium
ATTTCCGGGATGATTCCAGCTTCGCCAAAAACGACTATCGGCAGTATTGGCCAGGTGTTTGGCAAGCTATTCCGCAAATAACCCCTCGTTAGATTGCCGCTTTTGGTTTGACTTTGTCCTTTAGCCAAAGTTGGAACCGGAAAGAAATATATCCACCTATCACGCCGACGACTGCGCCCGTCAGGATGTCCCCCGGGTAGTGGACACCCAGGTAGATTCGTGTATACGACATGATGGCCGCCCAGATAAAGATTGTCCAGGCCCAGGTATATGTTGGCCGCAGCAGGAGAAAAACAAAAACGGCAATTCCAGTAGTGTTCGCTGCGTGGCTTGATGCAAATCCGTACAAACCGCCCCTGTAGTTGTCCACCAAATGCAGGATGCCTTCGAGTGCCGGTTCATGTGAGGGTCGCAGCCGCTCAAAGTAAGGCTTCATGAGCCCAGACGTAATTTGATCCGTGATAATGATGGACAGCGCGATTCCGGCGACCGCAACCCACCCTTGTTTCTTATGATCCCTGAAAATCAAATACAAGAGAAAGCCATACAGGGGTATCCAGAACTCGGTCTTGGTCAGGTAGAATGCGATGGAGTCAAACATCGGTGAGTGAAACTGATTTAGAAAAATCAGGAGCTGCTCATCCCAGGCCTTTAGTTGTTCCAGCATCATGCAAGATAGTTTATCGATGGCAGAAACTATTGTTCAGTACTTCGGGTGTTTCTATATTTAGCAGTCTATTTTAATCTGTGCTTATGAATCAATATGATCTGGTTGTCATCGGCGCAGGGCCCTCCGGATACGCGGCGGCCATGCGTTCCCTCGACTTTAAGAAGAAAACCCTCATCATAGAAAAGAACCGTGTAGGAGGGGCCGGTATCACCAACGGCGCCCTGTCTTCAAAGACCTGGTGGGAACTATCGCGGGAAGCGGCTGCCTTCAGGAAAAGTTTGAAGCGCTATAACATCCCCGTGCCGTCCATCAACTACGGTGAGATCCAGGCCGAAGTGCGAAGGGCGGTCCAGGAGCGAAAAAGTTTGCTCGAAGAGCAAATGACACAACTTAAGGGTTTGGATAATAAACTTTTTGAGTTCAAAAAGGGTGAAGCTCACGTGCTTGACAAGAACACGATTGAGATTACAAACGGCGTTCATAAGGAAAAGGTCTGGGCAGAAAACATTGTGCTGGCCACAGGAAGCCGCCCGCGTTACCTCCCCGAACTTCCCATCGATGAGAAAATCATTATGACCAGCGATGGGATTGAAGAGATGACCGATTTTCCGGAGAGCATGGTCATCGTCGGAGCAGGTGTGATTGGCTGTGAATACGCTACAATTTTTAGCGGATTCGGAAAAACTAAGATTCACCTCATCGACAAAGGGGACCGGATTCTTCCTTTTGAGGACGAAGATGTTGTTCGCATCATCGAACGAAACATGGAGAACAACGGTGTCCTCATTCACCGCAACTCCCGCCTTGTGCGGATGGAAAAGGTAAATGGACGTGTGGAATATGAATTGGAATACACCGACAACACGCGTCAGATCTTCAATGTAGCGAAAGCCCTCGTTTCTGTAGGTCGGATTCCGAACCTGGAAGACTTATGGGATGACAAAGTGGGCATCCACATGTCGAAACGAGGCATTGAGAATGAGGATACGCAAACGAATATCTCAAATATTTATGCTGTTGGCGATCTAACGGCTGATATTTCATTGGTGAATGTAGGAGAGCTGGAGGGGCGATATGCGGTGGAACGTATCTTCAGCAAGCCCGAGCGAAAGTTGGTGTATGAGAACATCAGCACCATTATGTTCCTCAGCCCTGAAGTGGCTGGTGTTGGCATGAATGAAATTCAAGCACGGGAAAAGGGTATGGACTATAAAATTGTAACGCTGGAATACAGCACCATTCCAAGAGCAATTGCCAAACGCAATACACAAGGGTTTATTAAGTTGCTTGTGACCAACGACAGTGCGATGAAAATACTGGGTATGAAAGTGGTTGGCAACCATGCATCGAGCGCGATCCAGGCGGTGGCGGTGCTCATTTCTATGGATCGGGGCGTGGAAGAGTTGGCAGAATGTGTACACCCGCATCCATCAATCACAGAGGGTATCCAGGAATGTGTCAGGATGCTAATGGGTAAGTCAACCCTCAAGCCAGGAGCGCTCAGTGGGAGGTTGTCTTGCAGGTCATGTATTGGAGGTAAATATCAGGACCTCGAATTCTAAGCATAAACACTCCGCTCCCGACGGAACTCCTAACTCCTAACTCCTAACTCCTGACCACTATAAAACACGGCCATCACTTCGAGTTTCTTTCGCTCAAGTTTTGGAACAAACGTTTCATCGGCGGGGAAACCCACAGGTATCAAGAGGAATGGCCGTTCATTCTCGGGTCGGTTCAATATCTTGGTTAAGAAATTCATCGGGCTGGGTGTATGCGTAAGCGCGACAAGCCCAGCATGATGTATGGCGGCGAGCAGGAATCCGCAGGCTAACCCAACTGACTCAGTTACATAGTAGTTGTTGCGTTTCTCTCCACCTGGAAGGATATCGTAGGCTTTTTTGAAGACGACGATCAGGCATGGGGCGATTTCCAAAAATGACTTTTTCCAATCCGTCTGAAGGGGGCGTAAATCATCCAACCACTCCGGGGCCATCCGGCCGTTGTAGCTGTCGTACTCTTCTTTTTCCGCAGCTTCCCTGATTTTATGTTTTATGGCTGGGTCAGACACCACACAGAAAGTCCATGGCTGTTTGTGTGCACCGGAGGGTGCCGACGAGGCTGCCAGTAGAATCTGTTCGATGACCTTGCGGTCAATGGGCTTATCAGAAAAATCCCTAACGGTGCGTCGCGTATTTAGCCAGGCATAAAACTCCTGGCTGCGTTTGAGGGTTTCTTCAGGACTATAGGATATGGGTTGATGACGGGTAAACTCGAAGCCGTCAATCACGCGCGTCATTTCTTTCATGGTGGAAATATAATGAATAGGATACAAGTTGCAGCCGACAAAATAAATGCTGAGGTGAGCTAACTTTCATCCAAGCAGCCTCCCTAATTGATTTAGCTGACATCACGCGCCAGATGCAGGCGCAGAGATTGTGCCTGCTTGGAACGCACCAAGTTCGTGAGTTAAATATTTCTTAAATCTTTCAGCTTGATCTTATGCTCATAAATCGCCTTACCTACGATGGCCGCGTGCATGTTGATATAATTCAGTTCGGTAAGGTCTTCGGTTGAGCTGATGCCACCGCTGGCGATGAGTTTCAGGTTGGGTAATCGCTTTTTTAGTTTTTTGTACAAACCAAAATTTGGCCCCTGCAACATCCCGTCCGAGTTGATGTCTGTACACGTTAGGAATTCAAGCCCTTCTTTTTCGAACTGGGTAGCCAGGTCGTAAATGGAGATGGACGTCTGTTCCGTCCACCCATGGGAAAGAACGAGTTCATCTTTTACATCGGCGCTGAGGATGAAATTCTCCGGCCCATATTTCTGCAACCAGCTGATGAACGTCCCGGGCTCCCGCGTAGCGATGCTTCCGATATTTATCTGTTCAATGCCAAGGTCGAGCAGGCGCTCTACTTCCTCTTCGGTTTTTACCCCGCCACCAAAGTCAACTTTAAGGGAGGTGTGTGCCTGGATGGACTCAATGACGCCCCAGTTGACAACTTTGCCTTTCTGTGCTCCGTCCAGGTCTACTAGATGAAGGTATTCCAAGTCGGCGTCTTCAAACTCTTTGGCAACTTCAAGTGGATTTTCCCGGTAGACTTTAGCCTTTCCGAAATCACCTTGCGTGAGCCGCACACACTTACCTTTGATGATGTCTATCGCTGGGATAATTTTCATGCAATCTCGCTCAAGTTTTCTACGCTTTTCATGGGCCACTTAACTATGGACCATATTTCAGGTTGTAAAAAACTGTGCCGAAAGTAGACAATATTTCATCATGAATTGCATGGGTACGTTGAACAGGAAAAATGATTTACATCAGTGGTAAGGCTACATGAATGGCATGCAGTGGGTTTAAAGAAACTTCCACGTGAGTTGAAGCCCCAAACTGTTCCCGCTAGGCTGAAGGATTAGAAAATTGTACCGGTCGATTGCCTTTCCCAATTTGAGATGACTAATGGCCTCGAAGCCGATTTGGACAAGCAATGTTCCTGCGATGATGACCCAAAACGTATTCGGGTTGACATAGGTATTCTGAGGGAGGCTTATGAAATAGATAAAAGGAATGAGCGTAACAATCGCCCCTACCGACCTCTAGGCTTTGGAGCTCTTAACATATAGGTCCACTTCCTCATCCTGAACTGAGCGAAGAGGAATCTCAAGCGAAGCGGGAGAAGCCACTTTTACAAGGTCGTAGTAGTATTTCCACCCCTGCTGGGTAATGGGCTTTAGCTCGACCGTCCGGTATCGCTGCGCGTTAGCTATAAGGGGTATGCAAAACAAGCCAGCTAAAAACAGACTTTTCTTCATAACTTTATTTTTTATGACGGAATGAAGGTACTTGTTTTTTGTCTTTTCTGCCTGATGACGCTGGCGGCTTGCACACCTCCGAAAGAGGTAAAACTGCAACAGTTTTTGTTAAAGGGAAATGGAGCGCTAAAAGAGCGAAATACCGTGGAGGCGTCGCGCTATTTCAATGAGGCAATCAAGCTGGACCCTTGCTTTGTCGACGGGCTGAATAATCTGGGAACTATTGAATTTGAAAGCGGGAACTGGGATGCCGCCTTGGGGTATTACAATAGGGCGGTCGCTTGCGAAGCTAATTTCTTGCCGGCCTATTTTAACCGCGCCAACACGTACTATGAGCTGAAACAATATTTCAACGCACTCCAGGATGTCAACCGAATCAAGAAGGTCAAGCCGGATACTGCAGTCGTTTATTTTGCTGAAGGACTGATTGCCACCAAGATGCGCGATTTCGAATCTGCGCTCCGGTCCTTTGACAGAGCAATTGCGATTGATTCTGCCAATGTTGAGTTTTTGGTCAACCGGGGTACAGTGAATTATTATCGCCGTGATTACGTAGCTGCCGAACGGGACTTGCGTGCTGCGGAAAGGCGCAAGGCGGATGAACCCAACATCTACAACACAAGGGCAATGATTGCCATCAGCCAGGGTTTTCACGATGTGGCTTTGAAAGAAGTGGAAAAGGCTATTCGCCTGGCGCCGAATCAGCCTTATTTCATTAACAATCGGGGCTTTGTTTACCTCATGCAGAATCGCTTGCCGGAAGCGTTGACCGATATTGATCGTGCTATCCTTATGGATCCCCAGAACGGCTGGGCATTCCGAAACAAGGGAATCTATCATCTATTGTCTGGCGATAGCCAAAGTGCGGTCCGGCTTCTGAAGCAGGCGCTTGCTATGGATCCCTTTATTGAGCGCATTCATTTTTATTTGGGGATGGCCTACCTTAAAGACAAGCAGCAAGGGGAGGCGTGCAAACAGTTTATTCTCTCAGATCGGGCGTCAGACGCTATGGTCACCGAGACACTCATGAAGCCATGTCGTTAGATTTCGAAAAAATAGTAGAGGGGCTTCGAATATCTTTAAAGATGCCTTTGCCAGGTGCGCTGGCGCATGAGCCCTTACGCGCTACTGCAATTGGTGATGTCAAGCCCAACTTTACACACACCGTTCCACCCAAGCCAGGAAGTGTGCTTATCCTGTTATATCCGGATCAGGGAGAGATAAAATTTCCGCTGACCAAGCGGCCGGAGTATCTCGGTGCGCATAGCGGTCAGGTGAGTTTTCCTGGAGGAAAGGCGGAAGCCGGGGAGACGGTAGAGGAAACGGCCATGAGGGAAGGCGAGGAAGAAATCGGGATTCGCCCGTCGGCAATTGAGATTATTGGGCGACTGAGTGAATTCTATGTTATTCCCAGTAACTTTTTGGTGACTCCCATCGTGGCGATTCAGCACACACGACCAACATTCAAAGCGGACCCGGTCGAGGTGGTGCGCATCCTGGAAGGAACCTTGAGTGGAATTACCCGCGATCATGCCGTGGCGGTCCGGGAGATTACGGCAGCCAGGATATATAATCTCCGAGCGCCGCACTTCCTGATCGAGAACGAGATCGTCTGGGGTGCGACGGCGATGATGCTGAATGAATTGCGGGAGGTTGTTAGAAATATGGCAACCTGATTACTCCCAAGCTGGATGCCATTTCTTTCTTTGCGAACCACACAAGGGAACCTCCGGAATATCTGGTGGGTGGTGGTATTCTTCCTGATACTGGCTGCTTTTCTTGTTCCCTTGATTATTCTGTCAGATGTTTATTCGTTTGAGATATCCTTCGGACTTCAGGCGCTGATCATCCTGGTCGCTTCCGCAATATGCCAAGCAATACGAAGGAACCATTGAGTGAATTGTTGGGTAAGATAGATAAGTCGTGGTGGAAGGATTTGCTTATTGGGATTCTCCTCGGCGCTGCGCTTATGGCGCTACCGGCAATCATGCTCACAGGACTTGGTTGTGTGAAATGGGAGTTGGGTGCATTTTCAGTTTCGACCCTTGGTTCTGGAATTGTGCTGTTTCTTGCAGTGGCCGCTGCAGAAGAACTGTTGTTCAGAGGCTTTATTTTTCAACGACTCGTTCAGGGATTTGGACCCTGGCCTGCACAGCTAATTGTTGCGGGACTGTTTTTGCTAACTCACATCGACAATCCGGGAATGAGTGGTGTCGTCAAACAAATCGCGTCAGTGAATATTTTCATTGCTTCGATCTTCTTTGGATTGGCCTACCTAAAGACCAGGCGCTTGGCAATGCCATTTGGACTACATTTTACGGCAAACCTAGTTCAGGGAACGGTGCTTGGGTTTGGTGTAAGCGGAGATAGTGATGCTGGTTTGTTTGTTCCATTGATGGATGACGCTCCGGCGTGGCTGAGCGGCGGCACGTTTGGATTGGAGGCCAGTGCTTTAGGGCTTTTGACCCTAATGACACTTACGTTCTTGCTTTACCGCTGGAAACCCAAAGCTGTAGTTGAGCAAGAATCAATTTAGCGGTTGACGAATATCATTTGAGACAATTCAGCGGGCAAGGACATTTGTGTCAACCTTCGCTAATTACTTCATGACCATTGGGATAAATTATTTCGCTATGCCTTCCTTGAGCATTACCAGGAGATATCTATTGGAAAGAAAAGTGAAACAGGTTCTTAGAAAAACTACTTCAGTGACCTTATAAAATCAACCAGCGCCGGCATCAGTGTTGGACTCAGCGCTTTGTCAGGCTGCATAT
>JANNAZ010000390.1:0-4471 GCA_031384895.1 Cyclobacteriaceae bacterium
GTTGGGTATTAGGTGTTGGGTATTAGGTGTTTGGTATTAGGTGTTGGGTATTAGGTGTTGGGTATTAGGTGTTGGGTATTAGGTGTTGGGCGATTGGCCAAAAGCAATCATGATTTCCGGTATTGTCAATTTCCTGGCAACCTCCACTTCTGTTTAATTTTGGGTGATGAGAAATTTCAGGGAACTTAAAATCTGGAGCGGTAGTTTGGAATTGGCTGTTGAGGTCTATCGTGTGGTCAGTCATTTTCCGCCAGAAGAAAAGTACGGACTGAAGAGTCAGATCAAGCGCGCATCGGTATCCATATCCTCCAATATTGCCGAGGGTTGCAGCCGGACAAGCCAAAAGGAATTCAGGCATTTTCTTCAAATATCCCTTGGTTCAGCTTTCGAAGTTGAAACCCAACTCATCCTTGGAAATCAATTGGGAATGCTCACCGAAGAGCAACTTAACAGTTGCCTCACTCAACTTCAAGGGCTTCAAAAAGGTATTAACGCCTTCATTACCAAAACCAGGGCATTCGAATGAATCCGGCTACCTAACACCCAAAACCTAATACCCAACACCCAACACCTAATATCTTATCCCTCCAGACTTCATATAGGCTGACAGTGCTGCCTGGTAGACGTTGCGTTTTCCCTTAAGTTTCTTGGCGTAGGCGGCCGTCAGCCGAGGTGTTTTGTTAACATGTCGGGCGTAGACTACAGCGCGCTGGAACAATGTGCGCCTTGCTTTCTGCTGGGCTGTGGTTTTTTTTATGGCCCGCCGCATGTCGGGAGGATAGGATACGATCGCGCCCTGTTTGGTCTGTCGGACGATTCCGATTGGTGTTTTGCCGCTCAGGCCCTCATACAATGGATTTACCAGTTTGCCGTTTACCCGCTTGATAATTGCCATGGGAATCTGGTTAGGTTAGGCTTATCTCATTATGACTGCGCTTCCTGTATGCTTGCCGGCTTCTTACTGGCTGTTGTGTACAATATGTCAGGCTGCTTCCTTCGCTGTGCTTTCGCTATGCCTTCGCTATGCCTTCGCTATGCCTTCGCTGTGCCTTCGCTCAAAACAGGGTTTTTGGCGGGTGTTGAAGGCTGGTTAATTAGCCGTATTGAGTTGGTTATGGCCTCCGACAAAGACATGTTCGAAGATATAAAATTCATGATTTGATGAAAATAGTTGATCGAATATTTTTTTATGTTGTGTCCTCTGCGGTTTCTGTATTCAGCAAGTGAACCCAACAACAAATTAAAAGTTGGAGAAAGGCTTTGCCGCCAAACTAGAGTCCGTACTTTTCCATTCGCCGGTATAGCGATGCCCGGGTAAGTCCAAGCTCATCCGCGGCTTTGGAGATGTTGCCGTTGTGGAGGTGCAGAGCCTTCACAACTGCTGCTTTTTCTACTTCATCCAGATTGAGCGTATCCAGCGTTGGGGAGGAATCATTCTTCCGATTGAATAGGAAGTCACTCTCTTGCAGCGTAGGCGAGTCAGCCATGATGACGGCACGTTCAAGTGAATGTTGCAGCTCGCGCACGTTGCCGGGCCACGCATATTTCTTTAACTTGATAATGGCATCTGGTGTGAGCGAGAGCACTTCCTTCCGGTATTTCTTTGAATAATAGTTGAGGAAGTGATTGGCGAGCATAGGGATGTCGTCTACACGCTCGCTGAGCGGAGGGATGCGAATCTCTACCGTGTTGATGCGGTACAATAAGTCCTGACGGAACCGACCATCTTTTACCATTTGCTCGATGGGCATGTTGGTTGCGCAGACGAGCCTGATATTGACGTCTACAGACGTGTTGGCTCCGACGCGGGTAATGCGTCTTGACTGCAACGCACTCAACAGTTTGCTTTGCAGATTCATGCTGAGGTTCCCGATCTCATCGAGAAAGAGCGTACCGTCGTTGGCAAGTTCGAAGCGTCCCGGGCGATCTTCACGCGCGTCAGTGAACGAGCCTTTCTTGTGACCGAAGAGTTCGCTTTCAAATAGTGTTTCCGTAATGGCCCCCATGTCAACGGCGACGAACGAGTTATCGTGGCGCAGTGACTTCTGGTGAATGGCGCGGGCGACGAGCTCTTTGCCGGTTCCATTCTCTCCAAGAATCAGCACATTGGCTTCGGTCTTCGCCACGCGGTCGATGAGGTCGTAAACTTCTTTCATCGCGCTGCTGGTGCCGATGATGTCACGGAAGGGCTGGCTGATTTGTTCTTCCAACATCTGCTTGGCTTTGCGCAGCTTGTCGACTTCGTTGTACGACCGCTTGAGTTTGATTGCGGTAGAAATGGTGGCGATAAGTTTTTCGTTCTGCCAGGGCTTGAGGATGAAATCCGTGGCGCCGTCTTTGAGCGCGCGCACAGCCATCTCTACGTCGCCGAAGGCTGTGATCATGATAACGACAGCCGAGGGGTCGCGTTCCTTGATCTTGGCCAGCCACTCAAAGCCTTCTTTTCCGCTCGTGGTGTCTTTGCTGAAGTTCATGTCCAGCAGGATGACATCGTACGTGTCATTATTTAAGAGGAAAGGAATTTTGTTGGGGTTCTTCTCGATGATGACCTGGAAGTTGTGCTTTTTGAGCAGCATTTTAGCGGCGAGGAGTACGTCCTCGTCGTCGTCAATCATGAGAATCTTGCCGTCGTTCACGGTAAGTGGGGTTTAGGTAATGCTTATTAAGGAAAAACTGTGCCAGTGTTGTGGCAGCCCAGAATCGAGGTATTACTGCCCGAAGTTGTTCTGGGGTGGACAAAGGTGTTCATTTTTGAACATAGATATAGAGTAGGACCTTCCAAAAGTTCACAATTGAGCCTCCTCAAAATGGCAAGGGGCAGACTGCGGTCCAAACACGGCTTCAGAGAATAAGATCATGGCTTTGATCTTATTCATTTTTTACACAAATTGCATTGTTAAAGTATTGATTATCAGCATGAAAATCGAGTTTTCGCTTGACCAAATAAGCGCGAGGGTACGCCTTGAGAACCCCTGGTGGGAGACTGGGAAGGTTGATGACTTCTATATCAAGATGCGGCAGCGGGAATACTTCAACCTGTTTCAGCCACTGGTGGAGGAGGATAGGGTACGAAGAGCAATTGTCTTGATGGGCCCTCGCCGGGTTGGAAAGACTGTTCTGATCTTTCACTCCATTCAGCGACTTCTCAATGCGGGGATAAAGGGAAAGAATGTTTGCTATCTGTCGATCGAAACACCGTTATTCAATGGAATAGGACTGGAGGAGTTATTGAACATCTACCTGACGGCTGCGGGAATTTCCAGGTCAGAGAAACTCTACGTCTTCTTTGATGAGATACAGTACCTCAAGAACTGGGAAGTTCACTTGAAATCACTTGTCGATTCTTACCGGAACATCAAGTTTGTAGTTTCCGGATCAGCTGCAGCCGCACTGCGGTTAAAAAGCAATGAGTCTGGAGCAGGTCGTTTTACGGACTTCAAGTTGCCCCCGCTAACATTTCATGAATACTTGACGCTAACTGGCCAAAGTGATTTGATTACTGTTGAGCTTCCGGATGCCGTTCACAATGGCGTTGCAGGTTTCTTTAAAACGAGCGATATTCAGAAACTCAACGATCAGTTTATCCAGTACATTAATTTCGGTGGCTATCCCGAAGTTTCACTATCGCCGGAAATTCAGAAGGACCCGGGACGGTATGTAAAAAATGACATTGTGGACAAGGTATTGCTGAGGGATTTGCCAAGTCTGTACGGGATTCAGGATAATCAGGAGCTCAATACGCTCTTTACGTACCTCGCCTACCATTCTGGCAACGAGATGTCACTGGACGGAATATCAAAGAGTTCAGATGTTTCCAAGAATACCATAAAGAAGTACTTGTCGTACCTGGAAGCCGCCTTCCTGGTAAAGATTGTCAATCGAATTGATCAGAGTGCAAAAAAATTCAAACGGGCAAACTTCTTTAAGGTCTATTTGATGAATCCTTCACTTCGCACAGCTTTGTTTTCACCGATTGCTGAGGGGGATTCCTTTATAGGAAACATGGTAGAGACGGCTGTATTCTCTCAATGGTGGCACGAAGACGCAGCGCCATTGCTGTACGCGCGCTGGGAGAAAGGCGAAGTAGATATTGTTAGCCTGGAGAGCTCCCATCAGCGAGTTCAATGGTGCGTGGAGATCAAATGGTCCGATCGTTTTGTGGACTTCCCGGGTGAACTGAAGAGCGTAAAGCAATTCTGCCTGAAGAACAAATTGACTAACGTGTTTGTGACGACACGTAGTATTACGCGGCAGGTTGAGCACGACGGAATTACATTCTCTTTTCTTCCTTCGGCGCTGTACTGCTATGCTGTTGGCAGAAATATTGTGGAAGGTCGCAAAAACATGCAACTACGAAAGAACCAGGAGGATGAATTCCGCGCACAACCCGATGCTGTATGATGTACAAACTAGAAATGAAAACTTTACTATCTTAACAGCGTATGTTCGAGCAAACCTTCAAAAACATCGA
>JANNAZ010000394.1:0-4757 GCA_031384895.1 Cyclobacteriaceae bacterium
CAGCACGAAAGAGAAATTTCGGGTCGTGATGTGAGTTATCAACAAAACTGTGCACACCAGCGTTGCTGAAAAGTAAAAAATCAGAATCAGGGCATCAGTTATCAACAGCTTTTTTCCAAGAACGTTGCGCAACAGCTACCATTGTTAGCCGCAGTTATTTTCTCTAAAATCCAGTGAGGCGTTCTAACATCTGCTGAACCATTCTCTGTCAATGTAATAGAATTGCGGATCGCGAACATATCTTCATAAAGTCCAATGCCACCTCTAAAAGTGACAACTCCGCTGATGCTTCTATTCAATTCTGGCCTTTCGCTAAACTGCTTGAGGAAGTAGGTTGGCCATTTCTTCATACTTGGAACATGCACGCCGTCAATCCAAATCAGATTCGATGATGAAATCAGCAATTGGTCCGAGGCTCTAATTAGAAATCTTACCGCTCTTTGATCACTTATTGCAATTCTGCACGCGACCGATTTTTTTACAGTCACCTCTCCATTTGGAGTTGTAGGATACTTTCATTGACCGCTACGTTTGGATTTCTTTTTCCTCTCTTTGAAACTTAACTTAACATCTTCTAGACTTTCAAGGTTAATTGAGTCACTTGTGTGGCCGCTTCGTTTTAGAACATCTGCATTTTTCAAAACCTCAGGAAATATTACTCCCGCTTCACCCTCAATCTTTGCAAGCATTACTTGCTGGGCTTTAAACTGCGTAAAATCAAACTTCGCCTCCAAGCCGCGTTTGTCAATTACCTTCGTTTGATCAAGGATAAATCCATAAGTCATTAAGCCCTCGTCTTCATCCAAGGCCGCAACAACCTTCCAAAACTTCACCGGGTAATGAATTCCGTTGTAAACTCGGTCTTCATCTTCAACCAAAATTGGCCCAGCAAAAATGGAGGCTCGGGTATCATCACCAGAAAGGCCTGTCTTGATCTCATTCTCCAATAGGCCCCAAATTCCATATTGACGTGACTGGTTAAATCCTTCGTGCTGCGGCGTACAGTTTGTCCAGTGAAAAGTATCTGAGTTTGCATACTCAATTTCAAGTTCGGTATTACCATAACAGCTATCGTCTCGACGCACTATGTGTCCACGATCCACTTGTGTAGCGGGCTTATAGAATTCCCCATCCGTAATTTGAATTTCTGCTGGTATTCGTGGATCAAGTCGCCAGGAGTTGGACTCATCGCCGAATTCCTTTCGTTCTCGTGATGTCTTTAAAGCAGGATCATAATCGACATTGACCGCACTCCACATTTGAAGCCTAAACTTTTTGTTCATAACAAGTGAATAGTGATAGTATCTAAGGAGTAGCGGCTCATCCTGCTCTTCGCAATAAACCTCCTTCATTCGCCTCTTTGCAATTTCGGGAAGCGGAATTTTGATTCCTAAATAGTCAGGCTTATATCCTTTTGATCTCCGACTGCTGTAAGTTTCGTCAAACCGAAGCTTCTTTTCCATCGCGATCGGTTCACCGCTTGGTTTCAATGGTTGGACTTCAGAAGAATTACCTGAATGGATGATTTGAACATTGGCTGTATTGTAAAAGTTGAATACGTTTGGTCCAGTACTGCTATTCATGATTCGGTTAAGTTTAGTTTCTTCGATGTGTCCTTTGCTTTCAGTATTTTCGGGTGTCTCCTTTAAGCCAGCCCCTTCCATGGCACGGTCAATGCTGTTATTCAAAACAGCTTTTAATAAATCTTTCTCAGATTGTTTCTTCAAATCAACTTTGTGCAAGTGCTCGACAATCCTGCTTATACTAATCCCTTCATTGGCTATGTAGAGTTTATCATCATCAGTCATGTTGGTGGGATCCCAAGCCTTGTTGAACCGACTCCAGACCTTCCCATCCACAGTCATCGCGATGCCACTGTGATGAAGGGCGGCAACCTCCCAGTGCTTGTTCGCAGCCGGTGAGCCGGATGAAGACTCCAAGGTGTCGGTTGTGTATTGAATAAACCCCTCCTCTTCTAATATGTCCTTAACAAAATTATTCTCGGTTGAATACTGTTTGTACTGACCTAAAGGGTACTGAACAATATTTAGGGGATCGTTGAGGATTACCTTGCCTTTCGTAGACAACAAAGGTATGAAGCCTAGGTCGTCAAGCTTACTTGTGCCTAAATCGTCCACCCCATCAACATAAATGATTGTGTAATCAAGTTGTTCGTCAGAAAGAAAAAAGGTTTTTGGCGACAGAGCAAACCTTATACCTAATTGAAGCTTATTGAACTCATCGTATTCATACCCAAAGTTGACGGCACAACCCTCAGCATGGCTGGCCGATGGTAATACATGATAATTTGTGATGAGGAGGTTGGGCGAAATCAGAAATCCGCTTCCAAATGCATCAATCTCAAAGCCCGGATCAGGCACTTGGAATATACGCCCCACTGGCCGACCAAATTGGCGGGCTGCTTGGGACGGAGGCCTGCGACTCAAGTCTAAAGTGTCTCCGATCTTGCGCTCAAAAGTTCTTGCTGTGGACTCCAGCATCTTAACACTCGATGAAGGTGCAATCCAAGACTCCCGTCGATTGTAGTTAGCATACCTTTCTTCCATCTTAACCCGCTCCACAACATTCTTTTCAAGATAAGCAAGGGGGTTTTTGCGAAATCCCTGCCTTTTGCTCCAACGGCCGGAAGCCTTGCTTTCAAGTTCGCGTCGTAGGTCTAGCAACTGGCGTTGCCTGGTGTCTTTATTTATCATAATGAGTCAGTTAGCAAAAAAACCAATTTACTGATGAACCATAGGATTGCCCCGCCTGACAAGCCCCGGGTCGAGACTTTCCCAAAGCACTTTGTAGTTCACCTCGTTGATCGTCATCGTACTCAACTGCGTACTAAAGCCGGGATCGAGGGCATAGCCCCGAAGGTGACGATAATAAGGATGCGCTGATTTCGATTCTTTTTCCATGTGCGACAACGTCAGATGAATCACGTTAAGATAAACAAAGCCAAGTTCCCACTTCAACTTAAGTAGGAGTTTCTGCTAGGCCATTTAGCAACCACTGAAACCAGCCCTCAGAAAGAAAACCGAACTGCAAAGCGAAGCACCAAACCCCTAATAATCTCTGTCATTCCGCCTGCCCGCCATAATGAAATGTAGGCGGGAGCGAAGCGAGGAACCCCCACGTTGGTCCGAATGTGTCATCCATTATGGCGCGCGCTTGCAGCGCGTGCCCGTTGAAAACTCTGATCGAAAGGACGAATGACGGCAAAACAAAATCGATGGCAAGATGCGCTTCCCTTCGTGGTAGCATATTTTTTTGGCTAACGATCAAAGGCCTCTGGTATCATTGTTTCAATAACGTTTTCACCGGCACGCCTGCCCGTCCGTAGGTCTCCGCAGGCGGGCGGCGAAGCCGTCGCGCCATAGCCCGTGAGTTGGTCATTATGGCGCGTGCCCGTTGAAAGCTTTGTTCGAAATGCGTCGGGATTGCAAATCCCGACCAGCGCGGACTTAAGTAGGAGTTTCTGCTAGGCCATTTGCCAACCACTGAAACCCGCCCTCAGAAAGAAAACCGTACTGGAAAGCGACGCACCAAACCCCTAATAATCCCCGTCGTCATTCCGAGCGAAGCGAGGAACCCCCGAAGCGAAGCCCCTCCCTATGGTGCGCGCTTGTAGCGCGTGCCCGTTGAAAGCGTTGTTCGAAGTGGGTCGGGATTGCAATTTATTGCAATTCCCGACCAACGCGGACAACCACTGAAACCCGCACTCAGAAAGAAAACCATACCGTAAAGCGAAGCACCAAACCCCAAATAAACCCCGTCATTCCGAGCGCAGCGAGGAATCCAGCAAACCTCAGGCTTATTGTCCTCTCAGGCGAAGCGAGGAAACCATCAAATCTCAGTAGTGATTGGTCGAACCTCAACCTGGTCTGTTGTCGATGACCCCGAGACGGGAACACCAACCATTATGGCGCGCGCTTGCAGCGCGTGCCCGTTGAAAGCGTTGTTCGACGTGGGCCAGGATTGCAAATCCCGACCAACGCGGGAGCATCGAATGCATTAACCGCGCTAAGGCGCGAAGAAAGTAAAATGAAGGAACCGCACAGGCGCGGGGAGGACGGGTGCAGAATATTGAATATTAAATATCGAATATTGAATGTTGAAGTGGGACCCATCTCGATAGCTATTGGCAACTCCCATTTTACATTTAGCGTTTCCCATTTTTCAGTTCTAAAGGAAACGTAATTGCCACGGATGGGCACGGATTAAATAACAGATTCCCTTTACTTCTTCCCAGCCAGCCCATCTTCTTGTTCCGGTTGGTTGTCTCCGTCAACATCCACCCCCGTGAACGCCTTTGTCAACGCCACCGCGATCCAGATAAACGGCTTGCCCAGATTATCAACAATGATCCTGACCTGCTTGGGGCTGAACACGTTTCCCAACCGTGTGCCGAGATCAAGATTAAGGCGCTGAAGATACCGCTTGAAGGTCCTGGTCGAAACCCGGTAATGCTTGGCCAGCTCCTTAAGGGAGTATGTCTGAATGGGAAATTCGTCCCTGTTATTGTCTTTTTCCATAACGATCACATGTGCAATAGACAAATAAATGTAACCAAGCTTTTCCAAAAATCAACGTGGTTCTGGCTATCCTGATGCTATGCTCTGGCTATCCCGATGCTATGCTCTGGCTATCCCGATGCTATCCTCTGGCTATCCCGATGCTATCCTCTGGCTATCCCGATGCTATGCTCTGGCTATCCCGATGCTATGCTCTGGCTATCCCGATGCTATCCTCTG
>JANNAZ010000411.1:0-3916 GCA_031384895.1 Cyclobacteriaceae bacterium
GCGATGTTCTCATGAAGTAACTGAAAAGCAAATCACGCTGACTTGCCTGAGTATATAAAGTTTACATAAGATTGGAGGTGAATCCAATGATATAAGTCAGTATGATCTACATATTAGAGGCTCATGCGTACGTGTATTTTCCCTAGTGGCCTTTGTTCCGAGTTTCTATATTTACCTGACATTTCATTTAGCCTAAGCATATGCTCACCCGAAAACAATTCCTGAACCAGTTGATTGCGGCCGCTGCCGGTTCCAGCATAATTGGATTTAAATCTGCCTTATCAGCTCCTTCCCCCAAGCAATATCTCACCTTCGACTTTCATTGCCACCCCGGCATGTTTGCCACTAAGGGAACACCTCGCTATGCTGGTGATGCGGCCGTTATCAAGACGGTTACTGCGATGAATTCCAGCCGGCTATCCGGCGCCTTTGTCAGTCTGGTTGCCGATATGCCGTTGATTGCTATTGGGCCTACTGGCATAAGCGTTTCGCATACTTATGCTGCTGGTGAGGCATGGAAGGAATATCAACGTCAGTTGGGCCTCTTCAAAGAATTGTTTAAGCCTGCGGATGTTCACGTCTCCACAAAGGCCGCTGATTTGGAGAAATTTGCCTCACAAGATAAGGTTGTAGCGTACCTCGGCTGCGAAGGAGGGGATATGCTGGAGGGCAATGTGGACAGGGTAGATGAAATGTATAGAGATGGTGTTCGGTCTATCCAACTTGTCCACTATGTTCCGAATGATCTAGGTGATCTGCAAACGGCCGCTACCATGCACAATGGACTTTCTGCCTTTGGAAAAGATGTTGTGCGCCGTATGAATAAACTCGGACTGGTCGTGGATGTGGCTCATGCAAGCTTCAAGACGGTACAAGATGTTGCTGAAGTTACTTCAAAGCCAATCATTTTATCCCATAGCGCCTTGGCCATGGAAGCTGACAGGCCAATCGCGCAACGCACTATTTCTGCCGACCATGCACGGGTTGTTGCGGGAACCGGCGGGGTGATCGGCATGTGGCCCTCCGGGTTCTTCAAAAGCTTTGATGAATTTGTTGACGGTACCATGCGAATGATTGACGTAGCCGGGGTTGATCACGTGGGGCTGGGTACAGACATGGATGGAAACTTCAAGCCCGTCATGGATAGCTATTCACAATTGGCGGCATGGGGCGATGCCATGAAAGCAAAAGGCCTTTCAGAGGAGGATACAGAGAAAGTACTTGGCGGAAATGGCTTACGGGTGTTGAAGCAGGTCCTCTAGAACTCCGATACCGGATGAAGGGTTTGCGTTTCATCTCGCGTGTGACTGGGATAGCCCAAAACAGGGGAGTACCAGTTTGCCGGCCGAAAAATTAATCCATTCTTATACGACAGCGTAGCTCCCTGCGTTAGAACGACACCAGGCCGCGGTGTTAAAATATTAAGCCTTTTGTTTTGGCTACGGTTGATGGGCTGCCGTAACTTTGTGTGATTGAAATAAGGCCGAGTAAAATCTACTAACCAGACCTATGAAATATTCATCCGCTGTTCGTCTCCGTTTCTTATCCGCTGTGTTGCTTGTGCTTGCATTCAGTTGCAAGGAGAGCGACCAGGGGCCGAGTCCGCTCAGCGAATTAAGTAATGAAGCCAAAGGATTTTTAGCCTTGCGAGGTGGTACCATTCAAGCCCTGTCGGCTTCGGGCAACGCGATGATCAACAAATCTTTTCAAGGTGCCTATAATGGCTATGCATCCGGCTCGGGTGTTGCCGGCGGTTCTGTTGACCCAGACAGTACGGTGGTCGGTCCCTATCCCTGGCAAACATGCGCCGATGTAACGGAAATCAATAACCCGGATGGCAGCGTAACGGTTATCACCGACTACGGTGACGGATGTGATGAGGGAAGTGACGAATATCACTATTTCATGCATGGAAAGTATACGTACACCTATAAGTACGAGCAGTCACAATCTGGGTCCGTGTTTAAATACACGTATTTGAACCATAACACTGCAGAAAACTACGGCGGAAGATACTACTACAATAGTGATTCCAGCGAGTGGCTTACGAACAGCCATTCCACATATTCCGGTGAATCGGAATACGATACAGTCAAGCAAACATTCTCCGGATTCTATGCCTATTCAGATACATCGGAATATGAGTATGATCACGTGACCTATAGTTCACAATCCCAAGGTAAGGCGACTTACAATGAGAAGAAATCAGTGTTTGATATCAACAATTACCAGTATTCATTCGGCAGCAATTTTTACAAGTCAGCGACGGTGAAGGCCCTGGTAATGGACTATACTTGCTTTTCCATGATGAACGACATGATCATAGCGCCCTTCTGGTCGACCTATGTTTCCGGTCGGGAGCGAATACAGTACAAGCAAGATGGAAAGTCTGGAGAGTTTGAAATTGATTACGGTGATGGTACCTGCGACAACATTATTGAGATCTATGAGAACGGCAAGATCTTCAAGATCGATCTGAGCGCTGATTACATTGCGCTTCAGGTGAAGGGGGGATAGGTATGCTCACCATGATCCCCTAACCTCGTATCTTGGGAGGTGGTTATCAGGCTATTCTCTTTTTGCGCAATTACTTTCCTCTCATACGGGATATCAGCTGGTCAGGCTATTGATGCCGCCGCCAGTTTCAGAATGATCGACTCGGATGCCTATGTCCGCCTGCACTATGAGAACGATTTTTTTTCCGCCACCGATTATTACTACAGCCAGGGTATCAACCTGGAAGTTGTTCACCCACTTTTCAAAAAATTCTTTCTGACCAAGGCGCTTGTCGCTGCCAAAGGAAACCGGCAGGCAGGAATCGCATTCGAACACAATGGCTACACGCCAACCAGCACGGACTATGCCGAAATCCTCTATGGTGACCGGCCTTATGCGGCAACGCTTACGGCGCGCTTCATTTCATACAGCAGCAATGACAGCTTGCGCAAGAGAATCACTTCTTCCCTGACACTTGGCGTAATAGGTCCCGCAGCGGGTGGTCAAGCCATGCAATCGACCATCCATCAGTGGATCAACGACTCCCAACCCCTGGGCTGGCCCAATCAGATTCAGAATGATGTCGTGATCAATTATGAGGCAAGTCTGGAAAAGAATTTACTCTCGAAATCAGGAGCTGCTACGCTCAACGCATTTGGCAAGATCCGGGCAGGCACGCTCAACACCAAGTTGTCTTCCGGCCTTGTGCTGATGGTCGGACGTCTCAACCCCCGAATATCCGCCTGCTTTACTAGCGGAGTTCATACGCCTCTGCATAAACTCAACTTTCATTTCTATTGGCAGCCCATGGTCAATATCGTTGGATATGACGCAACGCTCCAGGGAGGTGTTTTCAATAAATCAAGCCCGTACACCATTTCACCAAGTGATGTGACCCGGTTCACCTTTCAATCTAACGTTGGAGTTGTTATGAGCCTGGGTTCACTTTATCTGGAATACTTCCAGACATACCTTACCCGGGAATTTGAAACCGGTGGGACACACCAATGGGGTGGAATACGGGTGGGTGTGAAACTCTAAGCGCTGTAGGCCCCGGATTCTATAAACTTAATTTTTACCTTTAGGTGAAACATTCTTGGCCACAATCATGCAACTAAGACTACTTACTTTCCTGTTATTCGGAGTACTCCTCGCCGCTTGCTCGGCAGGCGATCGTCGCCCAAACATAATTGTCATCCTTGTCGATGATATGCGTTGGGATGAGTTTGGAGCGGCCGGCCACAATTATATAAAGACACCCAACATTGACCGGATCGCCAAAGAGGGGGTTTTGTTTACCAACGCTTTCGCCACCACGCCACTGTGCTCTCCAAGCCGAGCCTGCTTTCTCACGGGGCAGTATGCACACACCAACGGCATCATCGACAATACCGCCCGCGATGACCAAAGCCATCGCCTC
>JANNAZ010000412.1:0-8772 GCA_031384895.1 Cyclobacteriaceae bacterium
CCAGTGGCGGCTGGAATCGTCTGGGAACCGCAGGACTATTTGTTGAGTTCAGCGGGTGATTATTATATCAATAGGAAAGGGTTGGTAAAGATTTGTTATATTGAATAAAGAAGTAATGAAGGCAGGGTAGTGATTATGGAACGAACTAGTAAGGATTATAAATCCCCAACCCTTGAGATTGAGTTTCAGGAGAGGTCGGGATTGCAAATCCCGACCAACGCCTCACGGTATGTTACGTACACAATGACACATTCGGACCAACGTGAGTGTTGTGGGAAATGGAAATTTCTACATCCAAACGAAATTTATCATTCAAAAAATAGAGGGAGTGCTTAACCAGGCTGGCTTCTCGCTGAATGATGTAGTTCGTACTAGAGCCTACGTTACGGATATCCGTCATTGGGAAGAAGTTGGCAGGGCGCATGGTGAATTCTTTGGATCAAAAAACCAGCGACATCCATGATTGAAGTGAGTGGGTTTATTGAAGCAGAGTATCTGGTGGAGATGGAGGTAACGGCGATCAAACTGGGTGTGGGTTACTAGGTGCTGGTTACTGGTGTTGCCAAAAGCATTCCCTCCCAAAAAAAGTGTAAATTTGATTCTAAATAAGGTTTTGCATGCAAGAAGATAAAGACCTGGTTCTCAAAAATTTATGGTACCTGGCGCTTCCGGCAGGTTCGCTGAAAAAGGGCAAACTGGTAGGGCGAACGATCGCTACAGAGCGTCTCGTTTTTGGTCGTGACCCCGACGGAAAGCCGTATGCCTTGAAAGATAATTGCCCACACCGGGGCGTTCCACTCTCCCAAGGCAACTTGCTTGAGAATGGAAACATCCAATGCTGTTACCACGGTTGGGAGTTTGATGCCGCTGGTGTTTGCAAAAACATTCCGGCTTTGCCACCAGATACAAAAGCAGACATTTCCAAAATACGTGCACTGAAGTACCCTGTCACAGAAATTAACGGCACCATCTGGGTCTACCTCCCGGAAAAGCTGACTGCCAACATCGAGCCCAAACTTCCGCCCCCCGATCTCCATCTGGAGGCAGGTCAAGAGCTACTCCATGTTGAATCCATCGTTCTGCCTACCAACATCGACCATTCTGTAATTGGCCTAATCGACCCGGCCCATGTGACCTTTGTACATCAATCCTGGTTCTGGAGGTCTGCTAAATCCTTGAAGTTAAAGACGAAGAACTTTGAGCCTATCCCGTTGGGGTGGAAGATGATACGACATGCTCCTTCAGCAAATTCAAAAGGATATAAGGTCCTACAAGGTGATGTCTCGACGGAGATATTCTTCGACATCCCGGGTAACCGGCTGGAGCATATTTCTATTGGAAAGTCGAATAAGGTAGTCTCAATCACTACGTTGACGCCGATCGATGAAAATTCCACAGAACTCAATCACTTCTTATACTCCTCCCTCGCCATTACGCGATGGCTTTGGTGGCCATTGAAGAGCCTTGGAAAGACTTTCATTGGACAGGATGTCGGAGTATTTCACAAACTGGCTAAAGGCCTTGAAAACGATCCGCAACTTATGCTCGTCGGTGAGCCTGATGCGCAAGCTCGGTGGTACTATGAATTGAAGAAACAGTGGAAGTCCGCTCAGGAGCAAGGAACGGAATTCAGGAACCCGCTAAAGGCCGAAACTCTTCATTGGGTAACCTAGCCGGTTAAAAGTCTACAATCGCTTCAAAGCCAGTTTGGCAACCGTCTCTCCAATCGCCAGCGAGGAAGTCGCTGCCGGAGAGGGTGCATTGCAAACATGGATGGCCTCTTTCGATTCAAGAATCAGGAAGTCATCAACCAATCCGCCTTCCCGGTCACAGGCTTGGGCTCGAACACCTGCTCCACCTGTCATGAGGTCATCTTGCTGAATTTCTGGAATTAGTTTTTGAAGGGCCTTGGTAAATGCTGCCTTTGAGAAGGAGCGGTACATTTCGCTGACGCCTGTCCTCCAGTACTTTTTGGCCACTTTCTGGAATCCTGGCCAACGCAATGATTCGATGAGCTCAGCAAGGTTGATATCAGATTTCCGGTATCCTTCCCGGCGGAAAGCAAGTACGGCATTTGGGCCTGCTTCAACGCCGCCTTTTGCCATACGGGTGAAGTGTACTCCAAGAAATGGGAAGCTGGGATCTGGAACGGGATAGATGAGATTCTTTACGAGGTACTCTTTTTCCGGCTTGAGCTTATAGTATTCTCCGCGAAAAGGAATAATCTGCACGTTCAAATCTGGCATGGTCATGGCAGCCACCTTGTCGGAATACAAGCCGGCGCAGTTGACGACAAGCCGGGTTGCGTAACTTCCTTTATCTGTGATCACCTGGTTGGCTTCAATTCTGGAGACACGCTCGCCCAGTCGAATCTCAGTTCCACCGTTTCTCAATACCTCACCGTATTTGTTGGCCACCAACGCGTAGTCCACGATCCCGGTCTGAGGCACAAATATTCCTTCGAGCCCTGTCACGTGAGGTTCGTATTCAATCAGCTCTTCCTTTCTCAAGCGCTTCATTCCGGCGAGGCCGTTTTGAAGACCGCGGTCATATAGGGTATTCAACTGAGCACGCTCTGATTCTTCCGTGGCCACGATAATTTTACCACACAATTCAAAAGGAACTTCCTGTTCGGTGCAAAACTGGATGAGCTGTTTGTATCCGTTCAAGCAGTTGGTAGCCTTCAAGCTCCCTGGCTTGTAATAAATGCCTGAGTGGATGACGCCGCTGTTATTTCCGGTCTGATGGCGTGCCAGTTGATTTTCCTTCTCAAGAACAAGGAGGCGGTAGGAGGGGTTTGACCGCTTTAACTGCAAAGCAGTGGCTAATCCGACAATGCCACCGCCGACGATGACTGCATCATATTGGTTCATGGGATCGAAGAACTAGGCGTGAATGGCTTTGATCCGGACGTTCAGATTACCTTCTACCATCACCATGTGGTTCTTTGGAATCATAGTCCACTCCGGTCCGTCAGTTAGTTTTTCGGATACGACCAGTACAGCGTGGTCATCGTCCTCGGGCGCCTCAAGTCGGGTATTACCATCCTCAACAACGTAACGGCTACCTTCCGAATGATACATGGTGAGGGGTTCTTCTTTGGGATCACTACACCAGCGAGTTCCAACAATGAACGATCCATCCGTCACCACCATATTAAGATAGGCGGGCTCTGTGATGCCCGTCTGGGCCATGATTTTTTTGATGTAGTTAAACGTTTTTTCGAAGGCATCGCCAACCGCATCTGTGGTTATGGTCTTGTGATTGGCGTTGAGGTAGTTGACCAGGTAGGCAAAAATGTGCTCGGAGTCCGTCTGCCCTTTTATCCAATTGTACATCTCATCGGAGAGGGGTTCGCGAATGATTCGCTTAACGAGCGAGAAACTTTCAATGCCACCGTTGTGGGCCATCAGGAGGTTCTTGTATTGGAAGGGATGGCAGTTGGATTCGGAGACCTCACCAACGCTGGCAGCCCGTACATGAGCGATCATGCATTGGGTGGTTACTTTGGGTGCAAGGTTGCGAAGATTCCGGTTGCTCCACGCCGGGTTGACGGAAACAAAAGTTACGGGTTCGTTATTTACCTCAGGGACATACCATCCGATTCCAAACCCATCCCCGTTGAGCGGTTCTTCAATTTCCCGCGCATGCAAACTTTGATTGATCAGCGAATTCTTGGGCTTGTAGAGCAAGTCATTAATGATAATGGACGTTCCACGGTAAGCCAGTAGTCGGCACATAGGGGAGTGTTTCCTGAAAAGTTAAGCAGAATTTAAGAGAATGTTAGAATTTGGGACTTTCTACCACTAAGGATCGGCCGCCATCCAGGCACAAGTGCCCAGAAAACCTATTCCCTGTCACTTCCCTGCTTATTTAGTCTTTTCGAACTTCAGTGATACGGAATTCATGCAATACCTCAACCCTGTCGGTTGTGGACCATCATCAAAAACATGACCCAAATGACCGCCGCAGCGGCTACAGACTACTTCTTCCCTGACCATACCGTAGCTAATGTCTTTGTTGACCGTCACTGCCGTGGGGACCAAAGGCTGGAAGAAACTTGGCCAGCCCGTTCCTGATTCGAATTTAGAATCGGAGGCGAATAGGGACTGGTTACAACCTGCGCAGCGATACGTGCCCTTCTCGTGATGGTCATAATATTCCCCTGTGAATGCACGCTCTGTTCCCTTCTGACGCAGAACATTGTATTGTACGGGGCTTAGTTCTTTTTTCCAATCAGACTCTGACTTATTCATATAGGTGTTTGTAGATGCTTTTTTTGTGTCCTGAGCGGTGCAACTGGAAGCCAGGAAGGCAAGGAGAACTGTACTGGCGAAAAAAGGCTTTGCAATCTTCATGGTTTGGGAGTCTAGTTTGCGGTTTGTCAATTTTGCATAAAAATCAAAATACCCCGGCCGGCTGCCAGGGTATTTTGTACCTAAACCTATGAGAGGATTACTCTACATGGGTTGGTTAACGCATGCAACTCGGTTTGGGTTGCGCGAAAGTGTACAAATGACCCTGATTATCTTGCTGGCTCTTATTTTAGCTTGCTCTGGAACTGCTTTCTAAATTTTTCAACCTTTGGGCGGATAACGTACTGGCAGTATCCCTGATTTTGGTTTAAGGCATAGTAGTTTTGGTGATAGTCCTCCGCTTCAGAGTAGTTGGCTAACGGACTTATCTCTGTTACAATACGGTTCTTATACGCCTTGGAAGCCTCCAATTGAATCTTGTATTGCTCAGCGACCTTCTTTTGTTCCTCGCTGTGATAAAAAATCACGGAGCGATACTGGGTACCTTCATCGGCCCCTTGCTTGTTCAGTGTGGTAGGATCATGGGTATTCCAGAATATCTCCACCAGTGTTTCGTAGGATACAACCTTTGGGTCAAACGTAATTTGAATAACTTCGGCATGCCCGGTAAGTCCGGTGCATACTTCTTTGTAGGTCGGGTTTTTTACAGTGCCTCCTGCATAGCCGGACGCCACTTTGGTCACCCCCTTAACATCCAGAAAAACGGCCTCCGTGCACCAAAAACAACCCCCGCCAAACGTTGCCAGTTGTACATCTGATGGATCCATAGATAGTGGTTTTTTGGTTGGTTTTTGCCCAAGTGCTGTTGCGAAAACGGCTGCAAGGGAGAAGGCGAGAATGCTTTTCATCATATGTTATACTAACTTATAAACTACACAAATGGTTTAGCCAATAAGCCGTTTTGTCGCCTGCGATACAATGGACTAGTATCGGCTGTAGAAAGCCTTCAGGTCTTGACCAAGATTTGATTCCAGGTTGCGGAGTGATTGGCTAAGCAAGTCCCGGTCGTTTGGATAGGCCTCCTTCTGCTTGCAGAGACCTTGCTGTGTGCTGTTCAGGGCGCGAAAGTCACCGGTGTATGTTGCCCAACTGCCCTGCCACGCTGACCTTCCTTCAATTTGTTGACTTTCCAATATGGCTTGGTTCGATGCGTCAGTAATGGTTAGCATGGCGCTGCTGCTGGCATTCTTTGTTTTCTTGAAATAGGTAATCTTCGCAGTAACGGCGGTCATGACATCCTTCACCTTACCATCCGGCCCTTTATTTTCACCTGTTTTTACTTCGCGTGATAAATTCTCCGCGCTGGTTGTTGTGCGCGCCGAGCCATCAGCGCTGTATCCGTTGAATACAATGCGCAGCAATTGATGAGGCCGCACGGTATCTTGTTGGGTGAGCGGGCGGAACGATAGGAATTGCCGCTTTAAGGAATTAATTACGGGTTGAAGGCTGCCATAATTGATGGTTGATGCATTGATCTCCTCATAGGCAACACGCAATGTTGCATTGAATTCAGCCTGATTCATCATTTCAATCGACTCCCGGTATCCCGGCTCGTAATTATTGGCTTCCTGAAAATTGAAGTACGCCCGCTTGGAATCATCTCGCGAGTTTTTCATCAGCGCGGTAATGCCATCTGTATAACTTTCTTCGGCTGCCTTTACTTTGGCATCTTTGAGTTCGTTGTATCTAGTTACTGGCTGGGCAACAACCCGCATCGCACCGAGCGAAGTCTTAATCTGATCATTGAGAAAATTGATTTGCTCGTACCCCTTAACAGCATTGCGCCATTTACGTGGATCATCTGCCTTTAATCCGTTTTGAATTCCTGCTTCAATATATTCAACCGCCAGGGGATAGCCTTGCTCTAAAACGGCTTTTGCTTTCTTGTTGTCCGGACTCCCGCGCAGGCGATTTACAGATTCCAGGACAGCTTCGTAATAATTTCCATGCGTTAGCGCCGATTTGCCTGAACTGCAGGCTTCTAGAATAAAGAGAAGGATAATAACCGGAAACAGCTTCTTGATCATTTGAGGATATGGCAAAATTGGTGCCCAAAATTATGAAGATGCAGTGACTAGGACAATACGGATCAATAGTGTTTTCCGTAAAAATCAATGAGAATGTCGTCAATGAGGTTCCGCCAATTGCCCCACGAATGCCCTTCCTGGGTTTCGCGATATTGATAGGTGCAGGCATTTTTAGTCAAGATCTCCTTCATTCTTAACGAGCCTTCCCCTGCGTCTGAGATAAGCCCGGTTGTTAGGAAGACCTTGACCTGGGGTCCCCGAATGCTGTCGCAGGTGTTGTAGATCTCCGGTCTCTGCCCAAATGCAGGCGACTGTATCCCGGCTAAACCAAATACTTCCGGGTGAGTGAATGAAAAATAAGCTGCGGTAAGGCCACCCATGGAGGTTCCAAGAATGCCCCGTTCAGATGGTTTCTTCAGCGCTGGAAAATTATTTTCTGCGGCAGGGATAAGTTCGCTAATAAAGAAATTCATGTACTTCTCATTCATATTCAGTTCCTTCATTCGGCGATTGTTCGAGCGATTAATGGGTTCGCGGTGGTCAACAAAAACCGCAAGAATCGGTCTTATCTTCCCATCGGCAATCAGATTGTCAAGTATGGTTGACATGTTCCCGAGCTCCGGCATGAGGTACTCGTTTCCGTCTGTGACATACAGTATAGGCAGCTTGGTTTTTTTGTCGATTCCCGGGGGAACGTAAACGCTGTATGTGATTTGATAGCCTAGCACTTTACTATCCAGGATCAAGTCTTTGCGGATGGTACCGTGCAAGACCGAAGCGCGCGGAAGAAGAATGGGGTCCTCTTTCCACCCGGGCATCCGAAGCTCAGAATTAGGACTACCGCCCCCTAGACCGGACCATTGCTGTCTCGGATTGTTGGGATCGAGAACCCATGTGGTTCCGTTGAGAAGGATCTTATAATCCAGTCGGGCAGTAGCAGGGAAGGAGCAGGTGAGCACCCAGATGTCGGTGTTCTTGATTCGCTTTCCCTTGTTCCGGAAATCAGCATTGTATCCCCATGCATTAAAGTCGCCCATCCAGGCAACACTGCTCACCGACCCGCGATAGAAAAAAGCTACAGAATCCTGGGCAATAAGAGGTATCTGGCTATTGGTTTTTCGATCCTCCCACCAGGTCTTCACGACTGGCTGGAGCTTGACTGAATCAGCTTTTGCAAAACTCCGAAGTGTCTGGAGAGCTATTCGATAGGTCTCGTAATCCTGTCCTTTTGCGGTCAATGAGACCCCTGCCAACAATAGCAGTAGACAGAATTCTTTGTGCATTATTTCGGAGGAATGGAGTGTAAGGCGACCCGGTTTCCCTCCGTATCAAGAAACATGGCCATGTGCCCGAACTCCGGGGAAATCATCGTCTTCGGTACGAGGATTTTGCCACCGGCTGCTTCAATTTTATTCAGGATAAGTTGAACATCCGGATTTGCATTGAGATAAACCAACGGGCCATCCGAAGCGGAGGGTTTGTAGAACTGCTCGTTGTAGACAAGCGATCCGCCTACCCCCATGGGAGTTTCAAGCGGAAACATGCGCATTTTTATTTGTGGCGTGTCAAAAGGCACCATCTTGATATCAAAAATGGCCTCATAAAACATTTGGGCCCGGCTTAAATCCTTTGTTGGGATTTCAAACCAGCTGAGTGCGTTTGTAAACACCATATTCATTAAGATTAAGTTAGCCGGTCAAGCTAATAACTATTTTATCCAGCCGCAACCGGATCGCCCCGACCTTTAACAAAGCGGACACAAAATGCAGCGATTAGAAGGAATACGCGCGCCATGACGATGTGGTAGATAGCCAGGGAGCCACATAAATACTTGACGATTGGCCTGCCCATGGCGGTAGAAGCCAGGCTCAATAAGACGAAGCGTGTTTTGGAAAATCGCTATTGCATGGGTTGGATTACCAGATGATTTCAATCGTTTCGGATGTGAATGGAAAGGTGGCTTCCACTACGGCCTCATCACCCATGCTGTCAGAATCAGTGATGGGATCAAACTTTTCCAGTGGCAGGAAAAAGACATTCCTGATCTGCTGACAGACTACAGGTCTGTTGTTCACCTGTAGCTTCTGGATGGCCCCTGTTCCATGAAGCACCAGCTTAATTGTCTTGTTGGGACTTGTAAACGAGCCTTTCTGTTTTTCAATCTTAACCGTGTTGGAGCCTCCGTTATAGTGAATCATTCGGAGGCTGAAATCTCCTTGCTCGAATGCGAATGTCGAGCCATCATCTTCATAGTATGGAAACGAGGTTTCTGCTGTGCCGGCGTAAATGTGCAAAATGAGTTCGGTTACTTTCTCACGGGCATGCTGGACTGGTGCTTGCATCGGGAGGATAGCTCCTGCTTTAATATATACCGGCAGTTTATATATGGGGCTTTCAACCAGGGCTTCCTGGTTACCTTCTATTTTCTT
>JANNAZ010000417.1:0-2281 GCA_031384895.1 Cyclobacteriaceae bacterium
TCCTACTCGACGAACCCGCCTCGGGTCTGGACCCCCGGGCTCGAGCAGAGTTAAAGGAACTCATCGCTGAACTGGGAAGAATGGGAAAAATCGTGATCGTTTCATCCCATATCCTCCCTGAGTTGTCCGACTTCTGCAATACGGTTGGCATCATCGAAAGAGGCAATTTGTTGGCGTTCGGAGATGTAGCCTCTGTAGTCAGAAGCATTCGCCCAACAAAGCTAGTCCGCGTTCAGTGCATCAGCGATCTCCAGAGCCTGGAAAGTATGATCGGAAAATCTCCAAACGTTCAGAAATGCGAAGTTGTGGGACCACGAGAATTACTGGTCGAGTTACCCGGCGATGAAGCAGTTCAGGCTCAATTTCTGAAGTCCATGATTGATGCCGGTCATCAAATCATCAACTTCAACGAAGATCAGGCAAACCTTGAAGACGTCTTCTTGAAACTCACAACTGGAGCCGTGAACTAGAAATGAACGGCGAGTTGACTTGGATTGCCGGTATTAGGAGAACCTACCTAGGCAACGCGACCGCCACACGAGATATGCGGGTGCAATTGAGAGGCAGTCGTGCCGCAGTGCTCTTTTCCATATATCTGGTCATCATGACTTTCGTGTTGTTAATGGTCTACAGCCAATCTCTCGCAAATGGTCAAAACAGCCTAGCCGCAGTGCAAAGCAGCCTACAAAGCTTTTACTACACGACATTAGGCGCCTTGGCTGTCGTAATAACTTTGGTTGCTCCAAATATGGGGGCATTCGCGATTGTTAGCGAGAAACAGCGAAGGTCTCTGGATCTTGTATTTTCGGCTCCAACTGAGCCTAAATACTATTTGGTAGGAAAGCTGATCAGCTCATATCGATTCGTTTGGCTACTGCTGGTGTTGTCGCTACCATTTTGTGCCGTTAGCGTTACCCTTGGAGGAACAACTTGGAGCCAGCTTTTCATCACGTTCTTGCTTTACTCAATGTATGGACTCGTTTGCGTCTCATTTGGATTGCTCATGTCCACCCTCTGCAACAAGGTTTTGCCCGCCATTATATGGACGTACGCGGCTCTAGGTTGCTACCTCATGTTCACCGCAATGCTGTTTGCCGCGGGATCGGCTTCAAGGGGTTCAATGACAAATATCAATCCGGTATTTAGCCTCAATCCAATCTGCTATTCGTTTATTGCCGATCAGGTTTGGCCCGTCTTTGGTAAGGAAATCCCAACCTGGATTCTTTCAATTCTGATGCACCTCCTGGTTGTAAAGTTCATTATCCTTGCGGCAGGGTCGATGATAGCGCCTGGCAATTCCAAAGAAATTCGTGGGCTAAGAATCCACTCATTGATCTACTCTTCGGGCCTATGTTTCTTATTTTCGATGAGCATGGCGCCGTTCTTTCTGAGCATCCTCGGGACTGGTGCAGCAACGACATTTGGATCCCTTAGAGGCGAGGAGGCGTTGCAGGTCTACTACGGCAGAGCGCTATTCAGTCTTTTGTTCGGACTTGGAATCATCGTTGTCCCCTACCTGGCTAGCTTTGGGTTCAACGACCTCCGAAGGCATCGACCAGATGGACTGTTTAATATCAAGCAAACATTCACCGGTAGGCCAAGCGGGCACCTTCCGTTTCTAGGACTTCTCTTCTTCATATCTACCATTGCGTTTTGCCTTGGCGGCTGGTATTCAGCTGGAGCAACACCAATGTTTGGGCTTGGTTTTCGCTCCTCCACCTTGCCAAAACTGGATTTCAACCCCCTGTCTCCATACTTCTTGATGTATGTCATTCTAATTTTGACTATCTGGCTAACTGCTTTCTTTCTTGGGTGGTATGCATCCAGCCGAACACCCATTCTTTCCAGAGGTAGAACAATATCACTGTTCTTTTTTGTTCTGGGAATTATTCTCCCCACCGCAGTATTTGCGATTCTAGCCGGGGATGAATCCCGTAGCGCAAGTGGAGTTTGGGCTATAAATCCAGTTGCTGGTGTACTATGTGATGTACAAGCATCAAGAGTTACGGGAATTCACGGAGCTATTCTTGCGTGTATCGCTGTATTATTGTTCATGATGACAATCCCTGGCTTGGCCAGGCAAATTTCACAAAACCCTGACGCCCGATCCGAGGATCGATATGATAGCAACAAAGAAATTCCAGCCGTTTAGAAGAAGGATCAAGTTCCTTCAAGCCTTTGAAGGAGCACTTGCTGGTATAGCAATCGGCTCCATTGTTGGGGTGATCTGGGCGATCCTTGATTGGCAAGGGGTTCTCTATTTTGAGTGGCCTGAGTTCGG
>JANNAZ010000425.1:0-2586 GCA_031384895.1 Cyclobacteriaceae bacterium
CGCCAGACATTCCGCGAAGCATCTGCTGGAGATCAAACTCGATATCACGTGGGTCTTTGGTTTTCTTGATAACCTGGGTCATGACAGTAGGCACAATTTGATTTGCCACTCCTTTCGCAACATCTTGAGAGATGTTGAATTTGGAGGTCAGGCTGGTTGTCACCGTCTCCACAATTGAGGAGATAACAGGACTCGGCGCTTTGCTCAAACCTGTTTGAAACAAATTGATCACCTGATCCATGTTGCCGCGGCTAACTTGGCCCTTAAGCCCGTTAAAGATCTGATTCGTGACTTCTTTGATGGCTGCGTTATTCAACTGGTCCGGTATCGCTTTGTTATCAACAATGGATTCCTTCGCGTTTTGCTCGACGAGCCTGAGTAATTGATCCAACATCTTCTTATCGTTTTGATGGTTTACGCCACAAAGAACATCCATCATGCCGAAAAGATTTCTGCAATCTGCCTCGAATTATTACATGGTTTTTTACAAAGCCCCCAAAGGGTATTCAGGTATTCAGGCCTTTCGGCCTTATTTAGTCGCCGCCAGCAGGCGCTGAACGTACTTCCCGATGACATCAAACTCCAGGTTAACCTGGTCCCCCACTCCGACCTGGTGAAGGTTTGTGTTATGATAAGTATATGGAATGATGGCAACGGAGAATGTACGGGCGGTGCAATTAAAGCACGTCAGGCTTATTCCATTGACACATACGGAACCCTTTTCCACCGTGACGCTGGCCGGAGACTCCGCATGTTCGAAGCTAATAAGCCAACTTCCGTTTTGGTCAGCGACCGCGGTGACGATAGCCGTGGTGTCTACGTGCCCCTGAACGATATGACCATCAAACCGACCATTGTTCATCATGCTCCGCTCCAGGTTAACCGCATCGCCTTCTTTCATACTCCCCAAGTTGGATTTTTCAAGTGTCTCATTTACAGCGGTAGTCCAATGGCCCCCATCTCCCAACTGGGTGACGGTAAGGCAAACCCCATTGTGACAAACACTTTGATCAACCTTGAGCTCTTTGCTGATCTCGCTCAAAATGAGCAGGCTCCGGTTAGTCCCGTCAGCCACAATGCGCTTGACCATTCCCATGGTCTCAATTATTCCGGTGAACACGACTAGGATTTTAGGATTATAGGATTCAGGACAATAGGATTTTAGGGATAGGTCATCTACTTCTTGGTCAACTTCATCACTGCCTCTTTTTGATCAAGTCGCACAGTTGGGTACACGATTCCCAACTGATCAAGGTACGATTTGTACTTAGCCGGGTTGTAGTACGTTGGCTTCAGTTTCGGCGCATACTCTGACATAATCTTCTGGTTCAGGTAGATCGCCGGCTGATCTTTTTCACCAATCAGCGGCGTGTACTTTTGGTCTTTCGTTTGTTCGTTGCGGTAGTATGCCCATGCATTGGTAATAATCTCAGGTTTCAGCAGCATATCGAGCAACGTCATGACCTCCGCTTTTGCGCCATACACAATTCCTTTGTGCGCAATCGGGGTAGCCATCGAAATGGCGTTTGACCAATGATGGCCTGGCAATCCCGGAATGTTTGAAGGATATCGCAAAACGACCGTAGGCAACGACCAACTGATATCTGCTATGTCGTCTGAGCCACCGCCCATGGACATGAGTTGCCTGCCCATAACGTTTACAGAACCTACGGGAGCAGGAAGACTAATCGTGTCAATCTTCGAAGCGAGCCCTTCGATTTTTGGAGCCTTCAATTCGATCTGGGTAGCCTTCGCAAGGAGTTGATCTTCTTCCGACCATTTTGGCAATCCAACCTTTTTCATGTTTTCATACATGGCCACGGCTATGGGTTTATTGAAATGACCAGGCCATGCTGACCCCAGGATATCATAGGTAAACTTCGTATCGGTCATCAACGCTGCTCCCTCCGCGACTTTCACGCCGATGTCAAAAAGCTTCTTAATATCCGGATAGGTCCGTTCCCGGAAATAGTACCAGACTGCCGCTTTGGAAGGAACCACATTGGGCTGATCGCCCCCATCGGAAATCACATAGTGCGAACGCTGTGTCAACTCCAGGTGCTCGCGGCGAAAATTCCAGCCAACATTCATGAGTTCAACGGCATCCAGTGCACTTCGTCCACGCCATGGCGCGCCGGCAGCATGGGCCGCTGCCCCTTCGAAATTAAACCGCACGCTGACTAGCCCGTTACCTCCTCCGTCGCCGTAGCCCACACTAAGGTTACTGGCCACGTGTGTAAAAATACAAGCATCGACATCCTTAAAATATCCTGCGCGAACGTAGTACGCTTTTGTTCCCACCAGCTCTTCTGCAATTCCCGGCCACAACATGAGCGTTCCGGAAATTTTCTCGCGCTCCATAATCTTCTTAAGCGCAAGGGCTGAAATAATATTCAACGCCTGACCGGAGTTGTGCCCCTCTCCATGTCCGGGCGCTCCATCAACAATGGGATCATGGTACGCAACCCCCGGCTTCTGGGATGCCTTCGGAATACAATCGACATCTGACCCCAAAGCAATGACCGGCTTGCCGCTTCCCCAGGTTGCGATCCATGCCGTAGGTATCCCAGCCACGCCTCGCTGAAT
>JANNAZ010000024.1:0-16408 GCA_031384895.1 Cyclobacteriaceae bacterium
CCCTACGATGCCAAAGGCCTTCTCAAGAGCGCCATCCGGGATGATGATCCGGTTATCTTCATGGAATCTGAAATGATGTACGGTGATAAAGGTGAAGTACCTGAAGAAGAATACACAATTCCCATCGGTGTAGCTGATATCAAACGTGCAGGAACCGATGTTACGATTGTTTCCTTCGGAAAAATCATGAAAGTTGCACTGGCCGCAGCGCAAGAGTTGGAAAAGGAAAATATTTCCGTTGAAGTCATCGATCTGCGGACCGTGCGTCCGATTGACTATGCTACCGTTGTTGAGTCAGTCAAAAAAACAAATCGACTGGTGATCGTGGAAGAAGCCTGGCCCTTGTCGTCTATCGCTACGGAAATTACATACCATATCCAGAAGCATGCTTTTGATTACCTGGATGCCCCCATCCATCGGATCAATAACCTCGACGCACCGCTGCCCTACGCACCGACGCTTATCCAGGAGATTCTGCCTAACGTGGAGAAGACCGTCCGTGCTGTGAAGGCTGTGATGTACAAAGGGTAGTATCGCTGGTTACGGGGCCAGAAGGATCTGCCAGGCCACTGCCAAGTTTCCCATCTTCAGTTGCTTCTGAGCCAACGCGTGTACCTCTTTTTCGCCCAGCGCTTTGGCTGCAACATGGTCCGCTGATAGCTCCCTTCCGGTTGCATATTCAGGAATTCGTTCAACATTGGCCAACTTCGCCAGGTCATTTCCGGTGAGCACAACACTTTTCCGGATACGCTCCGGCAGTTGGTCCAGTCCAATGCCCAACTTCTCATTTGGTTTTGGAACCGTAAAGATATTTTCTCCCTGCGCGCGAAGATAGAAGTCTGAACCCAAGCGTGCCACCGCATCAAGTCTATTCGGGTTGATCCTACCATCCGGATCAAGAACGCCTTCGTTAATGTGCATCAGCAAAACTTCACAAATGACAAGGTTTCCCGCTGCACCTCCCCGTCCCAATTCCATCACCTGATTCACTTTACATTCGAATGCCACAGGTGACTCCGCCACACGCGGTGGGCGAACAAGCTTGGAAGGAATTTCTGTAAGTCCTGATTTAATAAATTCGTTGACTCCCCGGGGATATTCACAACTGGCGAGCGACACCTGCTCCACCATATCGTAGCTGACGATATGAATCACCACTTCCGCAACCTCATTAACATTTTCGTAAGTGTGCTTCGTCGTACTATCCCGACCCCGGCGTGCGGGAGAAAATACGAGGATGGGCGGGTTGGCGCTGAAGCAATTGAAAAAACTGAATGGACTGAGGTTAACATTCCCGGATTTATCGATCGTGCTGGCGAGGGCAATTGGACGCGGCACAACAGCACCTAGCAGATAGCTGTGCATTTTGGCAACAGGAATTTCCTTGGGGTTGATCGTTAGCATCGGGGTATCATAGATTAGCCAATGGAAGGCAGGATATTCCCGTTGCAAGGCCCAAATCCTATGTGCACACCATCCCGCTCCGCATAACCTTTCATTCGTATAGAATCCCCATCTTCCAGGAACCGCCGCTCTTGCCCGCCAGATAGATGCAGTGGTTTCTGTCCATTTAGCGTAAGCTCCAGCAGGGATCCGTAAGATTCTGCAGAAGGCCCGCTAATCGTTCCTGAAGCATACAAATCACCTACCTGGATGTTGCAACCGTTCACCGTGTGGTGAGCCAACTGCTGAGCTATGTTCCAGTAAAGGTATTTGGCGTTGGTGCGCGAAATAACAGCTGATTCTCCTTTTTCGGATTCAAGCAGCACTTCCAACTGAATGTCAAAATTTCGTTTGCCCTCATAGGCGAGGTACGGAAGAACGCTGGGTATTTGCTGTGGACCTTGTATCCGAAATGGTTCAAGCGCATCAAGGGTCACCACCCAGGGTGACATGGTCGAACCAAAATTCTTTCCCAGAAATGGACCGAGCGGAACATATTCCCATTGCTGAATGTCGCGGGCCGACCAGTCGTTGAACAAAGTGAGTCCGATGATGTGCTCTTCAGCTTCCCGCAAGGAAATGGGCTTACCCAGTGACGAGTTCGAGCCCGTAATAAACGCGAGCTCAAGCTCAAAGTCCATCTTGCGGCTTGGACTAAAAACCGGTAACTCGGAATCTGCGAGTTTAACCTGCCCATGTGGCCGATGAATTGCTGTGCCGGAAATAACAATCGACGAAGCGCGTCCGTGATACCCAACCGGCAAATGCTTCCAGTTAGGGAACAACGCATTCTTGGGGTCGCGGAAAAGCGAACCCACATTGGTCGCATGTTCTTCACTGCTGTAAAAATCAGTGTAGTTCGGGATGGATACCGGGAGCAGGAGCTGGCATTCCGACATGGGGATCAGGGCTATTTCGCGCGCCGCGACGTGATCCCGCAATTCTTCATTGTCGTGACGCAAAATGTTGGAAATCCGCTCCCGTATGTCGCGTACCTTTTTCCTTCCTAGCGCAAAGAATTCATTGAGGTGCTTCTGGTTGAAGATCCCGGACGGCAACTCATGGCCGTCAAAAAATCCATGTTCGTGGAGGTAGACCAAATCAAGGACATGGTCCCCAATGGCTGCCCCAGCAACAGGAGAAAGGTATTTGGTCTTAAAAATCCCAAAAGGAAGATTCTGAATTGGAAAATCAGAACCTGCAGGGATTTCCACCCAACTTTTCAACCGTGGATCATTGGCCGTCATTGCGCTTTTCTTATCTCTTCAAAAATAGTCTAATTTGGAATGTGGCAGATCTTCCGGACGAGTTTAAAAATGAGATGCAGAAACGGCTGGGGCCTGACTTCGATGCATTCCGAGAGTCGATGAGCGATCCTATTCCGGTCAGCATCCGATACAACACCCGTAAACTACAACTGCCTGATGGCCATGTGATTCCCTGGTGCCCGGATGGACGTTACCTTGGCAAGCGACCTTCCTTCACCCTCGACCCATTATTTCATGCGGGAGGATACTATGTACAGGAGGCCAGCTCTATGCTTCTTGAACAAGCCGTTCGTCAATCCATTGATCTGACCACCCCACAAGTTGCGCTGGACCTTTGCGCGGCACCCGGTGGGAAGTCAACTCACCTACTGAGTCTCCTATCAGATGACAGCCTGCTCATCGCCAATGAAGTAATCCGAAGCCGTGCATCCGTCCTGATGGAGAACATAGAGAAGTGGGGGCGCGACAATGTAATTGTGACCAACAACGATCCAGCTGATTTTGGCCGCCTGGAGGAGTTTTTCGATTTGGTACTTGTGGACGCACCGTGCTCTGGTGAAGGGCTTTTTCGAAAGGAACCAGAGGCCATGCACGAATGGTCTATGAAAAATGTCAACCTGTGTGCGCTCCGGCAACGGCGAATCATAAGCGACATCTGGTTGTCATTAAAACCCGGCGGAATTCTGATCTACTCTACCTGCACCTACAACGACCAGGAAAATATAGGCAACCTGGCATGGCTAGCCGGTCAACATGACCTTACGTTTGAAACGATTATGCTGGACCCCGCATGGGGAGTAACCGTGGTGAATCAGGGGCTGGCAATTGGATATCAATGTTTTCCAAATAAGGTGACCGGGGAAGGATTCTTTTTTTCAGTTATCCGCAAATCCGGAGCGCACCAGAAAAAGAAAATGCACGTCAAAGACAAACTCAAGTATCCCACCACTGCGGATAAGGAGCAAGTAAAAACCTGGATTACCAAGCCTGGCGACAGCCTTTTCTTTCTCCATGAGCAGCAGATTCGAATGATTCCACTCTTCTTGAAAAACGAGCTCCTGCTTGCGCTGGATAAACTACATGTAATTCAGGCGGGAACAGCTGTCGGGGAAATCATGAAGAACCGAATTGTACCGGATCACGGTCTGGCCCTGTCGATATACCGCAGCACCTCTTCCCTACCTGGGATTGCACTGGATGCCTCGCAAGCCCGGGATTACCTGCGAAAGAATCCCCTGAATCTCCCGGAGCACGACACCGGATTTCATGCGGTAGAGTTCCAGGGCCTGGGGCTGGGCTGGGTGAATATCCTGACCGGCCGCATGAATAACCTCTTTCCCGCCGGTCGACGTATCCGGATGACTGACGACAAACTCGGGTAAGTACCTTTGCGACGGCGGTCATTTGTGACCGTGACATCGTCAGGTTTGGTATCATTTCCTTATTTTTGCGCGCTTTTCATTCACGATTTCATGTCGCTATCGATCAAATACAATCCGTCAGAAGTAGAGGACAAATGGTACGCCCGTTGGTTGGCCAAAGGTATTTTTCATGCCAAGCCAAATCCCTCGAAGGAACCATTTTGTATCGCTATTCCTCCTCCCAACGTGACAGGCGTATTGCACATGGGCCATATGCTCAACAATACCATCCAGGACATCTTGATCCGGAAGGCACGCATGGAGGGGAAAGAGGCCTGCTGGGTTCCAGGGACCGATCATGCATCCATTGCCACAGAAGCTCGCGTAGTTTCCATGCTTCGAGAGAGGGGAATAAAGAAGTCGGACCTAACCCGTGATGAATTTCTAGCCTACGCCTGGGAGTGGAAAGAAAAATACGGCGGAATCATTCTTGAACAACTGAAGAAACTTGGTGCTTCCTGCGACTGGGACCGGACCAGTTTTACCATGGATGAAGGATACTATAAAGCCGTAATCCGGGTATTTGTTGACCTGCACAGAAAAGGATATATCTATCGCGGGCTTCGGATGATCAATTGGGATTGTGAAGCGAAAACGGCACTGTCCAACGAAGAGGTATTGTACAAGGAGGACGGAGAAAAATCTATCCTGTATTCAGTTCGTTACAAAATTAAGGGCACGGCCGACGAATGGGTAGTGATTGCCACGCAGCGACCTGAAACAATCATGGGTGATACGGCCATTGCGATAAATCCAACTGACGGGCGTTACAAACATCTGTTTGGAAAAATGGCCTTGGTCCCATTCATCGGGCGTGAAATTCCCATCATCGCCGACGACTACGTTGACAAGGCGTTTGGTTCCGGATGCCTCAAGGTAACTCCGGCTCATGATGTCAACGACTACGAAATCGGACTACGCCACAAACTGCCTGTTATCGATACCATCAATGAAGATGGAACGCTGAATGAACGATGTGAACTGCCGCGTTACGTGGGTAAAGACCGGTTTGCTGTTCGTAAGGCATTTGTCAAGGAACTGCGCGAAGCTGGAGACCTCGTTAAGGAAGAAGAATTTGTTACCCGCATCGGACGATCCGAGCGGACCAACACCGTAGTGGAGCCAAAGCTTTCACTGCAGTGGTTTGTGAAGATGAAAGACATCTCGCACCGTGCGCTCCAGGCCGTCGAAACCGATGAGATCCGGCTCCATCCACCAAAATTCAAGAATACCTACCGCCATTGGATGGAGAACGTTCGTGACTGGTGCATTTCGCGGCAACTCTGGTGGGGGCATCGTATTCCAGCATACTACTTCGGAACTGGAGAGAATGAGTTCGTAGTGGCCGAAAACCTGGCAGACGCCTTACGCGAAGCCTCTACGAAGAGTGGGAGGACACTTACTGCCGCGGACCTGCGCCAGGATCCAGATGTGCTTGACACATGGGCATCTTCATGGCTTTGGCCCACGGCGGTTTTTGACGGCTACGGAGATGACGCCTTCGACAAGAAGACCGGGAAAATCATTCGGGCAAAGCGGCCCGACCTTGATTATTTCTATCCTACACAGGTGCTGGTCACCGCACCGGAAATTCTATTCTTCTGGGTAGCCCGAATGATCATCGCAGGGTATGAATACATGGATGAAAAGCCGTTTGAGGATGTCTACCTCACGGGTATCGTGCGCGACAAACAAGGTCGCAAAATGTCCAAGTCGCTTGGTAATTCTCCTGATCCGCTGGAGCTGATAAATACGTACGGCGCCGACGGCGTACGAACCGGCATGTTGTTTAGCTCACCTGCTGGCAATGATCTTCTCTTCGACGAAAAACTTTGTGAACAAGGGCGCAATTTTGCCAACAAGGTCTGGAACGCATTCCGTCTTATCAAAGGATGGGAAATTGTCGAACAGCTTCCCTCCGAAGAAAACAAGAATGCCATAACCTGGTTTGAATCCAGGCTGAGCCAGGCGTTAAATGAGCTCAACGATCACTTCTCAAAATTCCGGATGTCCGACGCGTTGATGACCGTTTACAAATTGATTTGGGATGACTTCTGCTCCTGGTATCTGGAGATGGTCAAACCGGAATACGGTAAGCCCATTGATCGAGTAACGTTTGAACAAACAGCGGCTCTATTTGAACAATTGTTAAAGCTGCTTCATCCGTTCATGCCATTCATATCAGAAGAATTATGGCATGAGTTACGTGACCGGAAGGAAAACGAGTTCATCGCTCAGGCCGCATGGCCCAAGACCAGTCCTATTCATGATGACATTCTGAATGAGTCTATTATTGCTTTCGATCTTATCGCTCAGGTGAGAAATGTACGCAACACAAAAGGATTATCCCCGAAAGAGCACCTAGTTCTTCTCACGCAAGACGGTAAAGGTCATTTTCCGTTTTTTGCTAACCTGATTGGAAAGTTGGCCAACGTGCAGCTTACACCCCGCGGGGATGAACCGCATCAAGGTCACACCTTCCTGGCAGGTACACTAGAGTGTACCATCCCGTTGGAGGGCAAAGTGGATGCGGCAACCGCCCGAACTGAAATCCTCCGTGAAATTGAGTACCACAAAGGCTTCTTGGCATCGGTGGACAAGAAATTGACAAACGAAAAGTTCATGTCAGGAGCACCTGCCGGTGTGGTTGATATAGAGCGAAAGAAGAAAGCGGATGCCGAATCCAAGATCCGGATGCTTGAGGAAAACCTTTCGCGGCTTACTTCTTGACGAGGGAATTGTAATAATTAAACAACGCCATGAGGTGGCTCTCTTTGGAAAGGTCAATTGCATTGACCTTGATGAATTTTTCAATTTCGGCTTTCCGTGAGTCGAAAAGTTTTTGGGTACCCTTGCGGTTAGGGAGCTCCAGGGCTTTGGAACCGATCGCGTAATAAAGCTCCGTTCGCTTCAAAAACCTGTCGTCCCGGCTGCCCGTGCTGTGCGTGGGGTTCTTGTCAGCCGGCTTAAAGACCACCCGAGTCATTTTCAAAAATGAAATCTCCCCTTCGGAAAGGATCTGAAAAAAACCCAGGTAGGGAGTACCCTCTTCATCGGCGTATTCTTTTCCATTCACAAAGTACTGCGGCGTGTGAGTCAGGCTGTCAATCCAAGCCAGCGTGCGCACGCGCGATCCGGGAAGAGCACGAATTTCTTTACCATAGCGCACATCAAATTCATTTCGTTGGAGATCCAAACGGGCATATAGGTCGTGGGCTATTTTGTTCTCGTCATAAAGCCAAAATGTTGATGCCCGGTAATCCAAATTCAGATATACATCACCCACCAATCCGGGTGTGGATACGGCCATGCTGCCTAGCACGACTGAGTTAGATGTGCCCAGATTGGGTATGCGCTCCATCAGGGCTTTGTTGTGCAAAAAACCCTGGTCCTGCTGAGCCGCTGCGTTTATGGCTAATGAAGTGAGAACGATGGCAAATAGGGATCGGATCATAAGCGTTTCCATTGTTTAATTAGACTCCCCTGTATAGACGAAAAATGCGGTCGCAAAGTTCTGAGGTTAGAGCTGAGCAGCCATCAAAAGTTCAATGTTCTTGAATTTCATCCCAAACTTACGCGCCACCGATTCATTGGTCAGGCTCCCTTTATAAGTATAGACACCTTTCATAAACCACTTGTGCGAAAAGATCATTGCCTCAACGCCACCCTCCTCGGCGGCCCGAAGAATTGTTGGTGTGAAGATATTACTTAGGGCAGTAGTAGCCGTGTGGGCCACGCGAGACGCCACGTTGGGCACACAGTAATGCATCACATCGTATTTTCTAAAGACCGGCTTTGAATGAGTTGTAATTTCTGACGTAGCGATACACCCCCCCTGGTCAATGCTTAGGTCGATAATAAGAGAATCCGGTTTCATACGGCTCACCATTTCTTCGGAGACCACATGGCGTGCCTTTCCTTTCTCTGCACGCAAGGCGCCAACCACCACATCCGCGGTCATCAGGCTCTCGCCCAGGGTAACGGTATCGATCGTGGAGGTATAGAATTGATGCCCGAGCGTATGCTTGATCCGCCGCAACTTATACAGGTGGTTGTCGAATACCTGGATTTCCGCCCCAAGGCTGAGGGCGGCCCGGGCGGCATACTCGGCCACGGTTCCGGAACCGATGATAACGACTTTTGTCGGAGGAACTCCGGTGATGCCACCCAGGATGATTCCCTTTCCATCGTGAATGGAACTCAAGTACTCTGCCGCGATGAGCATAACCGTGCTGCCCGCAATCTCGCTCATGCTTCGGATGATTGGCATCCCGCCGACTTTGTCTTCAATAAACTCCCACGCCAGCGAAGTGGCCCGTTTTTGCAGCAAGGCATCAATAAATTTCTTTTCCAGGTGTCCAACCTGAAGCGCACTGATGAGAATCTGGCCCGGCTTGAAGTACTCCATTTCAGCGAGGGTTGGAGGCTCAATCTTTAGGATGATATCCGCCTTGTACAGCTCTGCTGATGCATAGATAATCTTAGCTCCTGCTTCGCTGTATTGCTTGTCAGTGAATTTTGAACCAATGCCCGCTTTCGTCTCAACCCAAATTTCGTGGCCATTTCTAACCAGCAACGCGACGGCATCCGGGGTCAAGCTGATTCGGTTTTCTTGCAAGGAAATTTCCCGTGGCAGTCCAATCAGAAAAGTATTTCGGTTTTTCTTGACCCTCAGCAGTTGCTCCTGGGGTGCCAGACTTGCCTTGGCAAGCGTTTCAAATCCTGATCGTGCTTTCGCTGTCATACGGGTTGGTACTCAATTTTCCGGTGAAGGGAGTCTGTGGGGGTGATACGAACATTCATCGGATGGGCTGGGACCAAGCTCACCAACTTTTCTGGCCACTCGACCAGGCAGTATTCCTGAGAGTCCAAGTATTCCTCCATTCCGATATCCCTTACCTCTTGCTCATTCTTGAGCCGGTATAAATCAACGTGAAAGATTTTCCTCCCCTGATCAAACAAGTATTCATTAACAATGGGGAAGGTGGGGCTGCTCATGGTTTCCTGAACTCCCAGTAGGCGCGCTATGGCCTTAATTAGTGTTGTCTTCCCCGAGCCCATTTCACCAAAAAAAAGCCAAATCTTTCTATTTTCTGAATGATCAATAAGTTCTCGCGCCACACCCTCCAATCCGGCCTGTGAGACCGATGATCCTTCAGACGCAAATCTCCAACCACTAGGCATTTTTCGAAGTTAAGAAAATAAGTGGAATGATCATTTCCTCCATGCTTACCCCTCCATGCTGAAAGGTGTCCTTATACATGCCTACGTAATAATTATAATTGTTTGGGTAGGCAAAGAACTGATCCTCGATCGCAAAGACATACGAGGTGGACACGTTGCCTTTCGGCAAAAAAAGTCTTTCCGGTTTTTGGGCAACCATAATTTTATCTCCATCGTATCCAAGGTTTTTGCCCTGTTTGTACCGCAAGTTCGCATTGACATTCCGGTCACCAATGATTTTAAAAGGTTTTTTGACGCGTATGGTACCGTGATCTGTGGTGATGATTACGCGGGCCTTATGCTCTGAAATCTTCCGGAGGATTTCAATCAAGGGAGAATGAACAAACCATGACTTTGTGATTGACCGATAGGCGGATTCGTCTGGCGCCAGTTCGCGTATCATGGCCATGTCGGTACGCGCATGCGAGAGCATATCTACAAAATTGTACACGATCACATTCAGGTCATTGCCAAATAGATTATTAACCGAATCTGCAAGCTCCCTTCCTTCATCGAGGCGTTTAATTTTGTGGTAGGAAAATTTGAATGTCAAGTTGCTCCGCTTGATATGTCGGGAAAGAAATTCATCCTCAAAATTGTTCTTGCCTTCATCATTGTCTTCGCCTACCCACAACTCGGGGTAATTCTTAGCCATCTCCGACGGAAGCATTCCCGAAAAAATCGCGTTGCGCGCATAGGCAGTTGTGGTCGGCAAAATAGAATAGTACGTTTCCTCTTTTTCCACAACAAAGTTGTCGAGCAACTCCGGCTCGATCGCCTTCCATTGATCATACCTCAGGTTATCAATAACGAAGAGAAATACAGGTCGGTTGGAATTCACTTCCGGAAATACTTTCTTCTTCATCAGTTGATGTGATAGCAAAGGCTTCCGGCTGTTGGCATCATTCAGCCAACTGTCGTAATTTTTTTTGATGAAGCGGCAGAAGTTTACATTGGCCTCTACTTTTTGTGACTCCAGAACTTCTACCATGCTTGCATCCGACTGGCCGATCTCCAATTCCCAGTAGACCAATTTTTTGTAGAGGTCAGCCCATGCATCGTGACTTAGGTCGTCCAGGAATGCCATGCTGATTCGCTGAAACTCCTGCTGGTAACTCGATGTTGTCTTCTCGCTCACCAGTGTCTTCTTATCCAGTATTTTCTTGACAGACAAAAGAATCTGACTTGGATTAATCGGCTTGATCAGGTAATCATCGATCCGCGACCCGATAGCCTCCTCCATGATTTGCTCCTCCTCATTCTTTGTAATCATTACCACAGGAACATTCGGCTTGTTGGTCTTGATATGTCCCAGCGCCTCCAATCCCGACATCCCCGGCATGTGCTCATCCAAAAAGATAACGTCAAAATTCCGGGATTCACTCAATTCAACTGCTTCTGCTCCATTGTTGACCGGGGTGATATCATACCCCCGCTGCTGAAGAAAGAGGATATGCGGTTTCAGTAAATCAATCTCATCATCGGCCCACAAAATCGAATATCTTTGCATGAATGTTTTTTCTACAAGTTAAATATAAAGCCGGAATCATCTGGTCAATCCCTCAGCTAACGCGGTGAACAAGAATAAGATCATTAACGACCCTGTATACGGGTTTATCCCGGTCAAAAGTGAATTGGTTTTCGATTTGATCGAGCATCCATTTCTTCAGCGAATGCGCCATATACGACAGCTTGGCCTCGCTGAACTGGTCTACCCAGGAGCTATCCACACCCGGTTTCATCATGCCCTGGGCGCCATGCACCTCATGCAGCAAGCACTGGAGATTCTGAGCAGCAAGGGAATTGAGGTGACAGCAGATGAACGGGAGGCAGCGCAAATCGCGATCCTCCTTCACGATATCGGCCACGGCCCATTTTCCCATGCACTGGAGGAGACCCTGCTTCCTCACATCCGCCACGAAAGCCTTTCCTTTCTTTTAATGAAAGATCTTAACCGACAGTTTGATGGCAGGTTAAGCATGGCAATCAAAATTTTCCAGAACACCTACTCAAAGAAATTTCTTCATCAACTGGTGAGCTCACAGCTGGACATTGACCGACTGGACTACCTCAACAGGGACAGCTTTTTTACTGGCGTAGTGGAGGGGGCCATCGGCACGGACCGTATTATCGCGATGCTACATGTTGTGAAAGGGCAACTTGTCGTTGAGGAGAAAGGGATTTACAATATTGAGAGCTTCTTGAATTCCAGAAGGTTGATGTATTGGCAGGTCTACTTGCACAAGACTGCCGTGAGTGCAGAGCGATTGCTGGTCAATACCATTCGGCGAGCGCAATACCTCGCCAGTTCCGGCGAATCCATTCCATGCAGCGAGTCCCTCGCAATATTTCTGAATCGTAATTACACTCTGGATGATTTTTCAGAGAAAAAAGAATTGCTCCAAGCTTTTGGCAAACTCGATGACTTCGATGTGTGGGGGGCGATCAAACTTTGGCAAACCAACCGCGACCCGATCCTTGCCCGTTTGTGTACCATGCTTCTGAACCGTACGCTCTTTCAGATCCGGTTGGCATCCGCGCCGATTCAAAAATCAGACATCGAGAAAGTAAAACTTGCCATCCACAAGGAATGGAAAATAGCAAAAAGTGATGCGATGTACCTCTTCTCCCACGGTACGGTATCAAACGAGGCATACCTTCTGGAGCGCAATGCAATTCAGGTACTTATGAAAACCGGAGAACTCCTGGATGTATCCCAGGCATCTGACCTTCCGCACATTAAGGCAATGAGTAAAATCGTGAAAAAAAACTACTTATGCTGGCCCAAAAACCTATCTTTGCACTGACCTAGAATCCCCTCAGTCCGTTCCGATATTTTTTCCCGTTCGTATGGAATTTACGCTTAACCAGATCGCCCAAATTTTGCACGGTGAAGTGCGTGGCGACGGGAACGAGAAAATCAACATGCTCGCCAAGATTCAGGATGCGAAGAAAGGACAGATCGCTTTTTTGGCAAACCCGAAATACGAACAATACATCTATACCACGCACGCAAGTGCTATCATTGTTCAAAAAGATTTTCAACCTAAAAAAGAAATCCAATCGGCTCTTGTTCTTGTGGAGGATCCGTATTCCAGCTTTACCGTTCTGATGGAGGAGTATCACAAAATGATCAGCTTTCAAAAGACAGGCACTGAACAGCCAAGCTACTTTAGTGAGACAGCGACCATCGGAAAAAATGCGTACCGGGGTGCTTTCTCTTATGTCGGCAGCAACTCGCAGATCGGTGACAACGTAAAGATTTATCCGCAAGTCTTCATCGGAGATAATGTGACCATTGGAAATGAAGTGATACTTCATCCCAATGTCAAAATCTACGCGGGCACACGCATTGGAAGTAAATGTGTTATCCATGCAGGTACCGTTATCGGTTCCGATGGATTTGGTTTCGCTCCACAAGAAGATGGAACTTATAAAACCATTCCGCAATTGGGAAATGTGATTATAGAAGACCATGTCACCATTGGAGCAAACACCGTTATTGATTGTGCCACCTTACTAGGCGATTCCACAATCATACGCCAGGGGGTGAAGATGGACAATCTAATTCAGATCGCGCATAACGTCGAAGTGGGAAGAAATACCGTGATTGCTGCGCAGACCGGAATCTCCGGCTCATCAAAAGTAGGTGAGAATTGCATGATCGCGGGCCAGGTAGGCATTGCCGGTCACCTGGTCATCGCCAACCAAACAAGTATCGGTGCGCAGGCCGGAATCTCAAAGTCAATAAGCGAAGAAGGTCAGCGCCTTCTGGGGTATCCCGCCTTCGACATCAAGGAGTATTTCAGGTCGTATGCCGTCTTTAAGAAGCTGCCTGATTTGGGTTACCGGCTCCGCGATTTGGAAAAGAAGGTGGCGGAGCTTAATCTGCAAACCATTGAAACAGCCAAGAATGGGCAGAAATAAAGAACAGGCGCGGCAAACGGCCTGTTTTTTGGCATAGTGCCCATATCCGCTTAAATTTGCGTCCCAATTTTGACGCATGCTTAATCACAAGCAAAGAACCATTAAGAAGTCGGTAACTATCTCCGGGGTAGGCCTCCATACGGGCGTGCAGACCACGTTGACGTTTCTACCCGCTAAGCCTAACCACGGAATTAAGTTCCAGCGAGTGGACCTTCCGGGATCGCCCATTATTGACGCCGATTGCGATCGCGTTGTGGATGTCTCCCGAGGAACAACCATCGAGCAGAGTGGAGCGCGGGTAAGTACAATCGAACACACACTGGCAGCGCTCGTCGGCCTTGAGATTGACAACGTCATGATCCAGATTGATGGCCCGGAGGCGCCCATCATGGATGGAAGTTCTATCCAATTCGTGCAGGTCTTGAAAGAAGCTGAGACTGAAGAACAAAATGCACTTCGTGATTTCTTTGAAGTTCAGGACAGCATTTTTTATCGCGAAACCGCTCGGCACGTTGAAATTGCAGCACTGCCCCTGGACGATTACCGGGTCACCGTAATGATTGACTACAATTCACCCGTTCTTGGAAGTCAACATGCCTCCATCACCAACATTCAGCAGTTTGAAAAAGAAATCGCTTCCTGCCGCACCTTTTGTTTCCTTCATGAGCTGGAAATGCTCTATAAGAACAACCTGATCAAAGGGGGTGACCTGAACAATGCGATCGTAATTGTTGACCGCGTAGTGGAGCCGGGAGAACTGGACAATATCGCCCGCATGTTAAACAAGCCTACAGTAGAAGTGAAGAAGGAGGGAATCCTCAACAACGTGGAATTGCGTTATAACAACGAACCTGCCCGCCACAAACTCCTCGACATCATCGGCGATCTCGCTCTTGCCGGGCGGCCCCTCAAGGCGCAGATTCTCGCTGCGCGCCCTGGCCATGCTGCCAATGTCGCGTTTGCCAAGAAGCTGAAGAAGGCCATGGCGGAGTCCGATAAGAAAGGCGTGCCTCGGTATAATCCATCGCTGCCACCTGTGATGGACATCAATAAGATCACACAGACGCTGCCCCATCGGTATCCGTTTCTGCTAATCGACAAGATCATTTACCTGGACAAGGAAACGGTCGCGGGAGTGAAGAACGTGACCATGAATGAGAATTTTTTCGCAGGTCACTTTCCTGGCAACCCGGTCATGCCGGGGGTACTTCAGGTTGAAGCCATGGCACAAATCGGTGGCATTCTGGTATTGAATACGGTTCCAGACCCGGAGAATTACTGGACCTATTTCCTGGGTATCGACGATTTTCGCTTTCGTAAATTTGTAGTCCCTGGTGATACCTTAGTGATCCAGTGCGATCTGCTCGCGCCTATCAAGCGAGGCATCGCTAAAATGTATGGCCGCGGATATGTCGGAAATACCCTCGTCTGCGAGGGCACGATGACCGCCAGCATTGTAAGAAAAGATAAATGAGTTACCCCTTAGCTAACGTACATCCTGAAGCAATCATTGGCAGCAACGTTGTCATTGAACCCTTTGCAACAATTCAAAAAGATGTAGTCATCGGCGATGGCTCATGGATTGGCCCCAATGCCGTCATTTGTGATGGCTCACGCCTTGGCAAAAACGTTAAAGTATATCCCGGCGCCTCCGTGTCGTCAATTCCACAGGATCTAAAGTTCGCCGGCGAAAAAACAGAGACCTTTATTGGTGACAACACCGTTATCCGCGAAAGTGTGACCGTCAGCCGCGGTACCGCAGACAAGCACAAGACCGTCATCGGCAACAATTGCCTCCTCATGGCCTACGTACACGTAGCTCACGATTGCATCATCGGCAACAATTGCATCTTCGCGAATGCCGTTCAGGTTGCAGGTCACGTGGTTATTGAAGACTGGGCGATCATTGGAGGCGCAAGCGCATTGCATCAATTCGTTAAAGTCGGCGCGCACGTTATGCTTTCCGGTGGATCGCTCGTGCGGAAAGATGTACCCCCCTTCACCAAAGCAGCCCGTGAGCCGCTGACCTATGCCGGTGTAAACAGTATTGGCTTACGTCGCCGTGGTTTTGCGGCAGAAAAAATAAATGAGATCCAGGAAATTTACCGGTACATTTTTCTCAAAGGACTAAACAACAGCAAGGCCCTGGATGCTGTGGAAAAGGACCTCCCCCCGAGCACCGAACGGGACTACATTGTAAATTTCATCCGCAATTCAGAACGCGGTGTTATGAAGGGATTCTCCACCAGCATCGCATCGTTTGAATGATCCTTACCGCTGAAAACCTTTGCAAGCGATTTAATCGCGAATGGATTTTCAGCGACTTTAACTACACTTTCCAACCCGGCACCTACGCCATTACTGGACCCAATGGCTCGGGCAAATCGACGCTGCTCCAGGTGCTTTGGGGCCAGCTTCCCTCTTCATCGGGAGTAATTCGCTACCGTGAAAGAGAGGCCAACATCCCGGAAGAGGAAATCTATCAGCATTTAAGCATTGCCGCTCCCTATATCGACCTAATCGAGGAATTGACCTTAAACGAACTATTGAAATTCCATTTTTCGTTCAAAAAAGTGCGGAACGGAAAAAGGCTGGAGGAGTTGTTGGATTTACTGGAATTGACGCATGCACGAAACAAGCAGGTCGGCCATTTCTCCTCGGGGATGAAACAGCGACTAAAATTAGGCCTGGCGCTGTTCTCAGAGGTTGAGCTCGTTTTTCTGGACGAGCCTACAACCAACCTTGACAAGCAAGCTATAGCCTGGTATTGGAGAAGCTTCGAACAAATTCCACCAGAAACTACCGTTTTTATAGGCTCAAACCATGAATCCGAGTTTCTAGCTGAGGCAACAATAATCAGCCTTTCGGACTACAAATTGGGTTACAAATGAAGATTTGGGACCATTAAAAAGCCAGTTACCGTGTTTTTTTGCCTGACACCTATTCAAGATAAAGGCGATTTTAGTATGTTTGAACTAACGACGACAACGATGAAAAGAACGAATTTTTTGATTTTGCTGGCTCTCGTGGGGGTGTCAGCTTCCTTTTGGCAGTGCGGCGGCGATACGGCTCCTGCACCAAATCCACAGGATGAACAGCTTAAGAAACTGTCACAAACATGGAAAG
>JANNAZ010000041.1:0-4904 GCA_031384895.1 Cyclobacteriaceae bacterium
AGTACAAGGCTGATTGGGATCAAAATAGCCGGCCCTGTGAATCTCAGTTGGTTATGATGATTGCTGGAACAAATACAGTTCCCGCAGATCCCGATATTCATCGGGACGCAGATTTCAATACGCGCAGATCATGCAAATAAATACAATAATGAGAATCCAAAAATCTACGCCCTCAAGTCCGCGAAAATCTGCGTCCCCAATCTGCGGTATCAGCGGGAACTGCATTCACTTGCGATCTCCACCCAGGAAGCTAGCTCACTTTTTTCACAAGAATGCCTTTTTGATTAAACTGGAATGTATCCCCTTCACTCAATCCTTTCAGGCTCGCACCGATTGGTGATGCTGGAGAGATGAGATACCATGTTACGCCATCGACCACAAATTGGCCCGCTGCAATCGCAATAAAGTAATTCGCCTGATTGGTATAAACTAGACTTCCCGATTGGGCAATCGGCGAGTCAATATTCACGGGTACTCGTTCCAGCACCTGCTTCATCTTGTTTGCTTCGGCGAGCTGGCCGCTCCCCTTTTCAATCTCAAGTTGCGCCATGGCCCTTCCGGTTTCGTACTTATCACCGGCGCTGCTCTTACCCTCTTCATTCGCGGACGCCTGCGCCATGCGGATGGCTTGCTCAGCTGACTTGATGCGTGCTTCGACAAACTCACGGCATTGGGTGAGGAGGGTTTGCTTGATGGTGGACGAAGTCGACAAGAGGTTAAGAGTTAAGAATTCATGACCCTCACCAATGATCCTCGGATCGCATCGCGATTGCCTGGTACTGTTTGGAAAGCCGCTCATGCAACCCCGCTTCTTTTGTATACCCGCTGATCTTGATCGTGTCTTTACTTGAATTCTTGTTCGTGACGGGGGGCGTAAAACCGCTAACTGTCATTCCCGCCTTTTGCATGGCATGCATCTTGTTATCAAATGAATTTGTATTTTCTCCCTGCCCAAAAACCTCAAACGTTCTTTTGGAATCATCCCGTATGATAAACCAATATTTTGAATACATAAGTGGTCGTTTTGGCTCAGTAGAAACAAATGTAACCTTAAGATTCATGATCTTCACCAGGGAATAAGGTGATTTGGTTCGCAAGTCCAATTCCATCATAAAAATTTCTTTACCTTGATGCCATCAGCAAATCCTGAGTGCATGACTACAGAAATCCTACTCCGCTACCTTCACTTCATTAGCATATTCGTCATTGTAGGTACGCTGACAGCAGAATATGTACTGCTGAAGCCATCACTATCCCGGCATGAAATCGGACGTATCGCTCGAATTGACGGCTTCTACGGTCTGGCTGCCGTTGTACTCCTGAGTGCGGGGCTAACGTTGTGGTTGGGAAGCTATACCAAACCCTCCGAGTATTACACGCAAAACTGGGTGTTCCTGACCAAGATCGGCTGCTTCGCCACCATCGGCCTGCTGTCCATCTACCCCACGGTCTTCTTTTTACGCAACCGAAAAGGAGAACCCACGCAGTCCGTGGCAATACCAAATTCTATCTATTGGATGCTGCGTCTGGAGTTGCTCCTGCTGGTGGTCACACCACTCCTGGCAGGACTAATGGCCCGTGGCGTAGGGATGATTCCTTGATCGCTGATGCTGAAACCGAACGAGAATCTTAATCCTATATTAACCTTAATACGAATCGAATGACTACCCAACAAATTGTACTTGCATCAAGACCGGCAGGAACCCCTACCCTTGAGAATTTCAGATTCGAGACTATAGAAGTACCCCAAATACAATCAGAAGAAGTCCTGCTGGAAGGACTGTATTATTCCGTCGACCCATACATGCGGGGCCGCATGAACGATGCAAAATCATATGTTCCCCCATTTCAGGTAAATGAAGCTGTCGAAGGCGGCGTGGTTGGGCGAGTAGCACAAAGCAAATCGACGCGCTTCAAGGCGGGCGACGTGGTTTTTGGAATGCTTCCCTGGCGCCAACAAATTGTTGCGAACGAAAAAGCGCTGCGTGTTATTGATACTTCCTTGGCGCCGCCAAGCTACTACCTCGGTATTCTGGGTATGCCTGGTCTGACTGCCTATTTTGGGTTGATGCACATCGGCAAACCGAAGTCAGGAGAAACCGTCGTAGTCTCCGGTGCAGCGGGCGCTGTGGGCCTGGTGGTTGGCCAGATCGCGAAGATACAGGGCTGCCGCACTGTGGGGATTGCCGGAACGGATGAAAAGGTGAATTTGCTAAAGAACGAGTTTGGCTTTGATGAGGCCATAAACTACAAGACGACAACCAACATGAAAAAAGCCATTGCCGCGGCCTGCCCCAACGGCGTAGATGTCTATTTCGACAATGTGGGGGGTGAAATCTCTGACGCCGTTATGCGGAACATGAATTTTTATTCGCGCATTCCGTTGTGCGGACAGATATCGAGCTACAATTCCACTGACATACCAATGGGACCTCGCTTGCAGCCCATGTTGCTAACGCGAAGTATTCTGATGCAGGGCTTCATCGTGAGTAACTATCAAAAAAACTTTTCTGAGGGAATCCAGTATTTGGCCCCTTTGGTGAAATCCGGAAAGCTCAAGTTTACAGAAACGACTGTCAACGGCTTCGATCAATTGCCTACCGCCCTGCTCGGATTGTTCAAAGGGGAGAATACAGGAAAGATGATTGTTAAGGCGTAGAAACTCGTCAGCCAATCCTGAATGCCCAACAGTTAAGGGTATTTAAACGCAAAGGCTGCGGAGGAACGCAAAGGATCTAGACTATGAATTAGCCTGTCTTTTTCTGGAAATCTTGAACCCAATTGGAGCCCGCTCTTTAGTATCTTCCTGAATCAGCTGGCGGATGGCATCAAAAACAACCTTAAACTGTCGGTCATATTTGCCTTCCAATTGCACAATTTTACTCTCGAGATCCTTATTCGATTGCATCCATTTGCGCAGGGTAGCAAATGTGCGCATGATGGCAATATTCACCTTGATCGCCCGCTCACTTCTTAAAATGCTCGAAAGCATGGCAACACCTTGTTCCGTGAAAGCAAAAGGAGGATAGCGTTGACCTCCCCAACTTGAGGTCACAATTCGTGACCTCAAGTTTGAGAATTCAGAATTCGTCAGAATAAACATGAAGTCTTTTGGGAAACGATCAATATTCCTTCTGACGGCCTGCTTAAGAACTTTTGTATCAACCTGGTAAAGTGAAGCAAGATCCGCATCCAATATTACTTTCTCTCCACGCAAAAAGAGAATTTGGGTAGCAATATGTTCGCTGGCAAGACTGTCAGACTTGACCTTCTTCATAGTCACAATTCTAGTACTATTTTGGTCGAAACAAAATCCCATTTTCCTGATCAAAAGACGTGACCGTTGCGACGAAAATTCGATATCACAGAGATTAAGGGGCTGAATACATTAACAAGCAAAGCCCGCCAAGAAAATGCACACAAAGAAGGCAAAGCTTCCCAATTCATTCGAAGCTAAACTAAACCTATTGGACCCCATTTTATTATCTTGACTCTCCGTGTCTCTACCTCCCCGCCACATCCTCTCCAAATCCACGTTCATCAAGGGATGTCAGTGCGAAAAGGCACTGTACCTGAACAAGCATCACTATAAACTCAAAGACCAAACATCGGCCGGGCAGCAGGCTTTGTTTGACCGCGGGACCAGCATAGGTGAATTGGCACGTCAGCTATTTCCCGGCGGTGTCGATGCCAGCCCGGAGAACTACTACGAGTTCCAACAATCGGTAGCGTTCACAAAGCGCCTGATTCAGGATGGCGAGTCGGTGATCTATGAGGCCGCTTTTCAACACGAGGGCGTGCTGGCCGCAATCGATATCCTGGTAAAGACAAATGGGATATGGAGAGCATACGAAGTAAAAAGCAGCACCTCCATCAAGGATACGTTTGTGATGGACGCCGCCCTGCAGTATCAGGTGATCACCGGTACCGGCCTGGATCTGGCCGATCTCTCAATCATTTACATCAATAACCAGTATGTCCGTATGGGCGAACTGGAGATCAAGAAACTGTTTGCGACAGAATCCATTCTCGAAGGCATCCAGGAACAGCAGCCCTTTGTTATTTCACAGATCGCTCGTTTGAAAGATGTCTTGCAGTTAAAGGAGGTCCCGACAGTAGACATCGGTGAGCACTGCAGTACACCGTATGGTTGTGATTTCATGAGCCACTGCTGGCAGCACATTCCGCAGCCCTCCGTCTTCGATATTACCAACCTGCGAGAAAAGAGGAAGTTCGAATTATACCGAAAAGGGATCATCCGGTTTGAGGACATCACACCTGACGTTGAACTCAACAATCACCAGCGCTTGCAAGTGGATGCTCACCTCAGCAACCGGGAACACATCGACGCGGTCGGTATTCGAGAGTTCTTGAGCACCCTCAGCTATCCGATGTACTACCTTGATTTTGAAACGTTCAACCCCGCGGTGCCGCTATACGATCGCTCCTGGCCATACCAAAAGATTCCGTTCCAGTATTCCATTCACTACAAGAAAAACCGTGACGGAGAGTTGCGCCACACGGAATTTTTGGCCCAGGGTACCGGCGACCCCCGTCGCGCGTTCATCGAGACGCTACTTTCAAGAACTCAGATGCCCGGTACAATCCTTACTTACAACCAGGGATTTGAAAAAGGCATACTAAATGGGCTGGCCGCTGACTTCCCGGAATATGCCGAAGCCCTTGAAGAGCGAGTCATGCGTATCAAGGACATCATGCACCCCTTCCAGCAACGACTGTACTATACGCCGGCCATGCAGGGATCCTACTCTATCAAGGAAGTTCTTCCCGCCCTGGTGCCAACGCTGGGTTACGGCGAACTCCTCATCGCCAACGGTGGTGACGCAAGCTTATACTTCGAACAATTGATCTTTGACCTCACTGCGGACCGGGAGGAAATCCGC
>JANNAZ010000418.1:0-5894 GCA_031384895.1 Cyclobacteriaceae bacterium
TACTAAATCCCACCGATCGGTTGACGATGAACTTCCCGCCCTATGCGCACAACAATCGAGGGGAGTAACTTCACGTGCTCCTCCCGGGTACGGAAATTGACAATGCACGTGCGCAGTAAATATTTTCCATCGATCACTGCATTGGACACAAAAGCCTCACCTTCATGTTGAAGTCGATTCAATATTTTTTGGTTGATTTGATTCAAGTATTCCTGGTTTGCCGGATCTTCGGCATCCGTCCCTGAAGGAACATATCGAAAAGTTGTGATGCTGAGGTGATTCATGAAGGGCTCCAGTTCATCCGTTGCCTTGACCTCATCATATAGTATACTGGCCAGGTCAATGTCCTGCTGTATGAGATCTTCAAATCCTTGCCTTCCAATCTGGCGGAACGCCATCCATACTTTCAGTGCTTTGAAACCCCGTGTATTTTGCATGCCGTATTCATAGAAGTTGATGGGTTCCTCGTTCCCTTCTCCTTTGAAATTATAGTAGGCCGGCTTAAAGCTGAACGCATCCACGAGATGCTGCTTGTTTCGGACCAACGTGCAGCCCGCCTCAATAGGAGAGTAGAACCACTTGTGCGGATCAATTGCGACTGAATCTGCCAACGATAAGGCTTTGAGTTTGCTGGATGCGTGTGGCAATCCGGCTGCGGGCGCACCATAAGCGCCGTCCACATGAAACCAAAGGTTGTATTTCTTACAGATAGCGGCGATCTCATCGAGTGGGTCGACCACACCGAGGCTTACCGTGCCCGCGTTACCAACTACCGCGAAGGGGAGGTGATGTGCGTTGATGTCTTCATTTATTTTTTGCTCCAGCGCAAACAGATCCATCTCTCGATTGGCAAGTGGTTTGATCCACCGAATACTTTTTAACCCCAGCCCAAATAAGTCAACGGCCTTGTGGAGCCAAGTGTGGTTTTCTTCCGAGGCGTAAATCAGCATCTCTTTTCCGTTAAGCCCCTCTTGGCGAATGTTCCAGGTTGCCTTGGCCTTTCTGGCCGCCAGGAAGGCGACGAAGTTTGCCATGTTTCCGCCGCTTACAACAACTCCACCACAATCAACCGGGTATCCGATAAACTCTGCCATCCACCGGATTGTCTGCAGTTCAATTTCTGTGGCGAGCGGCGACAAGATCCCCGCACCCACGTTTGGATTTATCGCAGATGCCAGCATATCTGACAAAATCCCAATGGGTGCCGGCGATGAAGTGATGTACCCGAAGAACATGGGGTGCCCATTGAAGAGCGAATTTTCAAACAGGAGATTGGCGGACTGGTTTAGCAGGTCGTTTGCTTTTACGGTTCCGGTTGACGGCAATGGTCCATCGCCGAGGAGTGCCTTTAATTCGGAGGGCAACTTGCCTCGTGTTACAGGCCGGTTGTCGAAGCTGTTGAGGAAGTCGCCGATGAGGTCAACTAATTCGTGCCCTGCTTTCTTGAAATCTGCGGGTGTCATTTCAATTGGTGTGTGAAGAGGGCGTTTTGGAGCAGACATACAGGCTTATATTTGACGCCCAAGTTAATTGTTTTGCCATTGGCAAATGAGTTAATCTTGGTCCCCTGGCCTATCAAATGGAAGACCGTAAAAATGATCGGGAATAAAGTCGTTAGATTTGCCCCTGCAGGGATCGATTGGCCTGCACGTCATGCGGAGCCTTATCTTCATTCTGATTTTTGTTCCATGCCTCGCCCAGGCACAACAGAAAGTATATACCATTGACATGGTTCCCAATGTCAAGGTAGACTCCAACAACCTGGTCTCAAATCCCGATGGCATCCTCCGTCTTGAAACGGTACGCATGCTGGATCAGCAGTTAAAGGAACTTGAGTCGGAAACGACAGCGCAAGTTGCAGTAGTCGCACTTGGCTCCATCGGCGACCAGGATATCTTCAACTTCTCGCAGGAGCTCTTTACGAAGTGGGGAATAGGACAGGCGTCGAAGGATAATGGGATGCTGATCCTGCTTGTACTGGACAAACGTACAGTGCGGTTTCACACGGGACAGGGACTTGAAGGCGTGCTGCCTGATGTGATCTGTTTACGGATCGAACGGGAATTTATGGTACCCCAGTTTAAGGAAGGTAAGAATGACGAGGCAATGATCGGCGGTGTCCAACAAGTAATAAAAATTCTGTCTGACCCGGTTTATGCTGATGAGATCCTCACTGACGAGTTAAGAGATTACACCACGTGGTCTTTGCTCTTCCCTTTCCTCCTTGGTGGCGGCGCGGTTGGGCTGCTGGTCGCGTTCCTAATTTTCCGCCGAAAGTTTTCTGATGCGTCCAAGCAACTTTCCACACCCTATGGTGAAATGCGACAAACGCGCTTGGGCTGGTTGGTGGAATTTGGGATCATCCCGCTCGCTATCATTTTGATTTTCAATTACAGTTCCCTGTTCGATCCTGTTTGGGAAGCGTTAGGTACGCTGTACGCCTACTTCATGCTCACGTTGGTTCATAAGCGACTTCGTATGCGCCAGGTGGTTGAATGTTTACTCGAGCAGAAAAAATATAAGCGCATTGTGGATTTCTTCGAAGAATACCGAATCGGCTGGCTTTTGTCGGCTATCTTTTTTCCAGTGCTTTTTCTGCCGCATTACTTCCTGTATAAACGTCGGATGACCTTCTACCGCAATCATCCGCGCGATTGTGAGAAATGTGGCAAGCCTGTCCGCAAACTGGACGAAGTGACCGATGACCAATACCTGACCAAAGAAAAGGTCTTTGAGGAGACGTTGAAGTCAGTCGACTACGATGTCTGGTTTTGTGACGGCTGCGGCACATACTTTGAGTTGATGTACCAGAACGCATCATCGAAGTACAAGCCTTGTCCGAAGTGCAAGACTAAAGCCTACTATCAAAAGAGCAACCGAACCATCAAGAGCCCCACCGAATCATCGAGCGGCAAAGGAGAGCGGACTCATGAATGCAAGTTTTGTAGCCACGTGGTTGTTTCTACCTATTCCATTGCAAGGCTTTCGTCTTCGAGCAGTTCATCCTCTGGTGGCGGGTCATCGTCGGGTGGTAGCTTTGGCGGTGGCAGCTCAGGTGGCGGTGGCGCCAGTAGCAGCTGGTAGGCCTCATCCCCGGCCCTTCTCCTCTGGAGAAGGGAGGAGTTTGTATTGAACAATACGTAATACCCAGCACCTATTTCCTCAAATAATCCGTCCCGCGAAGCACTTTCCCATTCCTGTTTACAGTCATTCCTGTTTTATCAACGGTTACCACCCCGCCAACAATCACATACTCTATTCCCACAGGGTACTGATGCGGTTTCTCAAAAGTTGATTTATCAATGATACGCTCCGCATCGAAAATAGTGATGTCAGCCACATTCCCTTCTTTGATTACACCCCGGTCGTTGAGTTTGAGGCGCTGAGCTGGCATCGAGGTCATCTTGCGGATAGCCTCTTGCAGGGTCAGGACTTTCAGTTCACGTACGTAGTGTCCGAGTACACGCGGGAAGGTTCCATAAGCCCGTGGATGTGGATGGTCTTCGCCGAATTTTGCCAGCCCGCCGTCGGAGGCGTGCATGGTAAAGGGGTGCTGCATAATGCGCACGACATCCTCTTCGCTCATGGCATGGAAGATACAACCCGCACCGCCTTTCAGTTGCATCTCGATGGTTGCGGTGGCACCGTTCTTGAGGTTGGGTTCTTTGCCTTGCAGTACGACGTAGTCGTACAATGTTTTGCCTTGGAGGGTGCTGTCCCACTCCACGTTGGCAAATTGAATATTTTTCAGATCACCGCCGCCACGGTCGTTTAATAGATTAAATTCAATGCCCTCAATGATTCGTGTCCGCTCGACTTTATTCGAGACACGCTTCTTAAAATCTTCAGCAGAACCTTCCAGCGCCCAGGAGGGAATAAGGACCGAGAGTCCTGTATGACTGGCGGTGTATGGGTATTGGTCCATCATGATATCAAGTCCGGCGGCGCGGGCCGAATCAACCAGGCCTGTCGTAATCTTGCTGGCGCCCCACATGGGTTTGCCCATGGCTTTATGATGAGTGAGGACAATCGGTATGTTGGCTTCCCGCCCAATCAGAATTGCTTCCCGAACGCCTGCCAGGAGTCCCAGTCCTTCTTCGCGCAAGTGGCTGGTGTAGATACCGCCCAGGCTGCCGGCAACTTGAGCGAGAGCGATCACCTCCGATGTTTCTGAAAATGTTCCGGGCAGATACTTCAGGCCAGTAGACATTCCGAATGCACCCTCATTCATTGCCCGCCGCACCATCGACTTCATGGTGTCAAGTTCGGCAGGTGTCGGCTTTCGGTTTTCGTTGCCCATGACTTTTCTCCGGATGATATTGTGTCCGGTGAGGTAAGCGACGTTCATGCTCAGGGCAAAATTATTCGATAGTGAATCAAGATACGTTCCAAACGGCCATGGCCCACCGCCGTCTGGTCCGCCAAGCGCAGTTGTAACGCCCTGCCGAATATGACTTTCGGCATCCGGCATCCGCATGATGGGCTCGATGTGCGCATGCAGGTCGATGAAGCCGGGAGATACAGTGAGCCCGGTAGCATCTATTCGCTGTGAAGCTTCGGCATTTCCGAGGTCACCAACTTTGGCAATGCGCCCATCCCGTATTCCAAGGTTGGCCTGAACGGCTGGAGTACCGGTGCCATCCAGAATCCAGCCATGTTCGATGATGAGGTCGAAATGTTCCTTCTTCGCACAACTGGCGATGGTGAGGACGAAGAGTAGGGTGATAAATGATATTCTCATGTTACTGTTTGCTGGTTACTGGATACTGGGTGCTGGGTGCTGGCAATTTTTGCACTACCCATTCACTTTCATTATCCATCTGTTGATTTTCTCTTCAAGAAGCGTTAGCGGCAACGACCCCGAATCCAAAATCTGGTTGTGGAATTCTTTGATGTCAAACTTAGCTCCAAGCTCTTTCTCGGCTTTAGCCCTCAGCTCAAGAATCTTCAGCTGACCAATCTTATACGAAGTAGCCTGTGCCGGGTTGGCCATGTAACGCTCCACTTCGGAGATTATGGTGGATTCAGGTTGAGGTCCGTGTTCTTTGAAATAGTCAATTGCTTGTTGGCGGGTCCAACCTTGTGAGTGCAGTCCTGCGTCGACCACGAGGCGGATGGCGCGGTGCATCTCGCCGGAGAGCATGCCCATGTAGGAGTACGGATCCTTGTAGAGGCCTAACTCTGTGCCGAGTGACTCGGCGTAGAGACCCCAGCCTTCGGTGTAGGCACCGTCGGAGAGAATGCGACGGAATTCGGGGAGGTCGGTGTTCTCAGCCTTGAGGGCGATTTGGTAGTGGTGACCTGGGATGGCTTCGTGCAGGAAGAGGTCTTCCATCGCCAGGGTGGAGTACTGGTTCACGTCGCGCAGCGGGAAGTAAAAGATTCCGTTGCGCGCGCCGCCCGGGATGCCTACGGAATAGTGTGCCGAGGATGTTGCTTCGCGGAACGCTTCAATCTGTCGCACCTCAAATCCCATCTTTGGGACTTTATCGAACATCTTGACAAGGTTGGGTTTCATGCGCTCGTGAATGGCGTTGTAGGCGGCAATGACTTCGGGGCCAGACTTGAACGGCATCAGGTCTTTCTTTGTCCGCAGATTGTCGAAGAACTCAGGCAATGTTCCCTTGAACTTGACTACATTCTTGATTGAATCCATTTGCGCAGATATCCGCGCCACCTCACTGTGGCCCAGTTTGAAGATCTCATCCGCCGTCATGTTGGTCGTGGTAGAGCGCTTGAGTGCGTATGTATAGTATTCTTTTCCACCGGGGATGCCGTCGATGCCATCGGTCGTACGGCAGGCGGGGATATACTCTTCTTCGATGAACTTCTTCAGCTTCTGGTGCGCGGGGATGACCTTGTTGTCTATCATGTCGCGGTAGGCGGCGGCGAGG
>JANNAZ010000170.1:0-2267 GCA_031384895.1 Cyclobacteriaceae bacterium
GGGAACAAATCGTAACGAAATCAATTTTTTTACCCTGCCGGCGTAACTTTTCGAGGTGACGGTCAAAGCGTTCAAACTCAGTAAAAAAATCTGCCTGTGGAAAATACGAATCCATGATTCCTACGCTATCAAATTTGTCCAGCGCAGCAACCACTGTGTTGCCGGTATCCCGAATCGCCTGAAGATGTCTCGGCGCGATAAATCCGGCCACTCCGATTAATGCAAAGTTCTTCATACCTTTTTTACACTATCATTTCGAAGCTCATAAACTCCACCACTCTCTTGACAGATGGCCTTTCCAGAATCGTCAAAACTAAGCCGATGACCAAATTCACTCATCCAACCTATTTGCTTGCCGGGATTTCCAACCACCAACGCATAATCCGGAACATCCTTAACCACTACAGTTCCAGCGCCAATGAAGCCGAATCGTCCAATTGTATTTCCGCAAACTATCGTAGCGTTTGCTCCGATCGTGGCGCCGTGTTTTACCAAGGTCTTTTCATACTGGCCGCGGCGATTGACGTTACTTCGAGGATTGGTCACATTCGTGAATACCATGGAAGGCCCGAGAAAAACATCATCCTCGCATACGACACCAGTATAGATCGAAACATTATTCTGCACTTTCACATTGCTGCCTAACACTACGTCGGGTGAGATCACAACGTTCTGTCCGATATTGCAATTTTGGCCGATACGGCAAGACGGCATGATGTGACTAAAGTGCCAGATCTTCGTGCCCTCACCGATATCACAACCGGGATCGATCACAGCAGTCTCATGTGCGAAATAAGAGGAGTCCTTCATATCAATTGAAACGGCGTATCGCTTCGCAAATATAGGACAACTGGTCTTCATCCATTTCGGTGTGGACAGGCAAAGAAAGCACGCTCTTTGAAAGCCGCTCCGTCACCGGGAAGGAACCTTCACCAAACTGGGCACGGCGGTAGGCCGGCTGAAGGTGCAGTGGGATTGGATAGTAAATCATAGAGGGTATCCCTTTCTCTTGCAGGTACGCCTTCAGTGCGTCGCGGTCAATTCCGTAAGTGCGGACGGTGTATTGATGAAAGACATGTGTAGAGAACGGGGCGCGGACTGGTGTCTTGATAAATTCTACTTGCTTCAGGTGAGCATCATAGTAATCAGCAACTTCATTTCGCTTTGCAGCATATTCAGTCAAATGAGAAAGTTTGACTGCCAGAATTGCTGCCTGGAGCGTATCCAGCCTGCTATTGACCCCTATTACATCATGCTGATATTTCTTCTGCTGGCCATGATTGGCAATCATGCGGAGCTGTAAGGCCAGCTTCTCATCCCGTGTAATCATTGCGCCGCCATCTCCGAAAGCACCCAGGTTCTTGGATGGAAAAAAAGACGTAGTGCCTACTGTCCCGATAGTCCCTCCCTTACGCTGTGTCCCGTCCCGAAACAGGTAATCAGCCCCGAGCGATTGCGCTGCATCTTCAATCACGCGCAAGTTGTGCTTCTTAGCTATATCGAGAATGGCATTGAGATCCGCGCATTGACCATATAAATGGACCGGGACTACCGCAACGGTCTTCTTTGTAATTAGGGATTCAAGTGAAACCGGATCGAGTGTAAAAGTTTTTTCGTCAACGTCGGCGAAGACAGGAACCAATTGAAGCAAGGCAATTACTTCGGCCGTTGCAACATAGGTGTGAACGGGAAGAATCACTTCATCTCCGGGCTTGAACTCCAGTGCCATCATCGCGATCTGCAATGCATCGGTGCCATTGCCACACGAAATCACATGCGCACCGTCCAGAAACTGGGCCAGATCCGCTTCAAATTTCTTGACTGCAGCACCTTGGATAAACTCTGTACACTCAAGCACTTCCTGTATGGCCTTGTCTATTTCAGGTTTTATTCGCTGGTACTGGCCCAGCAAGTCAACCATCTTAATTGGTCGCATGATCTAGTTTTTGTTCCCAATTCCACGCATCACGCAACGCATCTTCAGTGGTCAGTCGCGTTTCCCAATGGAGAATCCGGTTAGACTTCTCCGGATTGGCATAGACCTTTTCAATATCGCCTGGCCTTCTTGGACCCACCGAGTAGGCAACCGGTATGCCGGTGACCTTTCTGAAGGTTCCAAGCAATTCTAGTACAGAACATGGAATCCCAGAACCCAGGTTCAGCGCCTCAAAACGGTTTGGCAGACTATCGATGGCATTCAAAGCAGAAACATGGGCCTTTGCAAGATCAACCACATGTATGAAATCGCGCAAGCAGGTGCCATCCGG
>JANNAZ010000183.1:0-5887 GCA_031384895.1 Cyclobacteriaceae bacterium
CGGCGTTAAGTGAGTATGCTATGGATCAAATCCCGGAGAAGCAAGGAAATTCGGTAAAGACCCTGGAGCGGAGGATGGCGGAAGTTTAAGACTGAGCGAAGGAGAAGGCGTTTTTTTTGCCACGGATTGCACGGATGATCACGGACAAAAAGCTATGAATCCAATGCCTTCTCGAAATTATTCTGTCTTCAACGCCTCCACCGGATTTTGCCTTGCGGCACGGAACGACTGGTATGAAACGGTAAGGAGTGCTATGGCGAGCAAAGCAACCGACGTCACCGCAAACGACATCCACGGAAGATCCATGTGCAATGGATAGCGTTGGAGGAATTGTCCCAGCAGCAGGTAGGCGACCGGCACAGCGATAGTGATTGAGATAATTACAGGCCGCGAAAAGTCCTTGCAAAGCATGAAAACCAAGTTGGCGACGCTGGCGCCTATTACTTTTCGGACGCCGATCTCTTTCGTTCGCCGTTGCGTGTTGAACAAAGTCAACCCAAACAATCCCAGGCAGGCAATGGCTACTGCGATTACCGTAAACCAGATGGCGAGACTCCCCAATAGCTTGTCGCTTCGGAACTGGGAATCAAAGTCACGGTCAAGAAAACCGAATTCCAGGGGAAGGCCGGGTTCAAGTTTTTCATAGACCGCTTTCAAATAGTCGCGCACCTCGTTGAGTTGCCCGGGTCGGTATCCGATGAAGAGCCTTCGCCAGTACCCAAATGATTCCTTGTCGCCGAGAAAAAATATTACCGGCGCCGCCGTTTCATGAATTTCGGCATTTTGGAAGTCACGAATGACACCAATGATGGTGCCAGTCTTGCCATAGGTGATGGATTGCCCTATCGGGTTCTCAAAGCCAATCATGTCCGCCGCTTTTTCGGTGATCACGAACGCATTGCTATCAGAGGCATGGTCGCGTGAAAAATTCCGTCCCGACACAAAGGTGAAGCCAAGGGCCGGCAAGTAGTCATAGTCGCAGGTGGCGCCATTGACGACCACTTGCTCATTACCCCCTCTTGCCGGAACTACTGCGGTACCCACACCGTTGATTTCCATTGGGTTTGCTGCTCCTTCCACTACATACTTAATGCCTGGGCGCCGAAGGGCTTCCGCGCGGAAGACATCAACAGATAGGTTGCTGTCTTGTCCAGGTTCAATGTATAATACGTTCTTCTGGTCGAACCCCAGGTCTCGTGAACGAAGGAAGTTCACTTGCTGCTGGATTACTACAGCGGAGACGATCAGGATTAGCGAGAGTGAAAACTGGAAAATAACCAAGTACTTTCGAAGAACTGCTCCAGTGAGGCCTTCATGCAAATTTCCTTTCAGAACGGTGGATGGCTTGAGTGATGCCAGAACAAATGCCGGGTAACTGCCTGCAAGAAGTCCGGAAATAAGCGAAAAAGTAAAAGCTCCGGTGAGAAATACCGCGTCGAAGAGAACGAAAGTGAGTTCCTTGCCGGTCAACGCACTGAACAAGGGAAGAAGAAGGTATATCCCAAGCAAAGATACCAGGCCTGCAGAAAAAGAGATCACCAGGCTTTCCCCAAGAAATTGACGAACGAGAATGCGGCGCGTAGCTCCAGACATTTTTCGCACACCAATCTCTTTGGCGCGCATGGCCGCCCTGGCCGTTGCCAGGTTCATGTAGTTAATGCAAGCCATCGCCAGGATGAACGCGGCAATGATGCCAAAGGCGATAACGATATCAATTCGGCCGCCGCTGATCTTACCATCTTTGAACCGCCAGTGAAGCCGCCAGTCGGTAAGTCGGAACATCGAAAGTGAGGTTTGGGAAATATTGCGCTCCTGGTTGATTTTGTCGTAAATCTTTTCGGTGACGGCTGCATCAGCATCTGCTCTTTTGAGTTTGACATACGTCCCCACGTCCAGGTTGTCCCAGGCTGGCGTACCCAGATACACCGAGATGGGAAGAAGAAATTCTTCACCGAGGCTTGAGAGCCGGGAATGATTTTCATAGATACCGGTGATTTTCATCTCCTCTTTGCGATCAACCTGGATAAACTTTCCGAGAGCATCACCGTTTGGAAAGAAAGTCTTGGCAATCCGTCGGGAAACGATAATCGACCTGTTGTCGGGAATCAAGTTCTTTGGGTCGCCCGCCAACAGGGTCAAGTTAAAGACAGAAACGAATTCGGCATCCGCAAAGCGGCCATCGAAATAGGCTGCCGTGTTACCGAGACTAAGGAGTTTCCGCTCCCAGAAACCGGCCCGGCTGACCTTTTCAACTTCCGGAATCTCATGCTTCAAGTAATCAGCCAAAAGTGAAGGTGTTTCCTCCAGAGTCAGGACCTCTCCGTTAGCCTGCCGTTCGTGGTACATCACGCGGAATACCCGGTCATTGTCAGGATGCTGCTTGTCATAGCTCAATTCATCAACTATCCACATAAAAATCAGAAGACTTGTCACCAGGCCAATCACCAGGCCGGATAGACTTAAGAAAGTGTACATGGTGTGCCGCTGCAGGTGGCGGAAAGTGGTCTTCAAAAAGGCTAGGTTCATATTGCAGCAGTGATTTATCAAGTTAGCTTGATTGCGCGGAATTACCATTACTTCTTTGGTGGTTTGGTCGTCATTACTTCTTGTAGCAAAAAAGGTGACCCGGCACTCATACAAACCCAGCTCCTGACCAACACGCGTGGGTGCTGAATGCCTTTACGTCAACCGATCCGACTGTGCAATCCCTGGACATGCTGTTGATCGGAACGGAATGGATGCTTAAGACGGATAAATCATTCACGCGCAGCGTTAAGATTAACGGCGTCAAATCCACTGTCGACGGAACTTAGGACTTTACTTCAGACGAGAAGAAGATTGTTCTTAGCTCACATATCAGCGAATCTTCCTCAAGTGGTGCGATTGATATTGTGAACCTCACCGCGACCTTACTTGTACTGAAGGAAGTTCAGGGCGGTATCACGAATACAAATAGGCAAATTCGGCTCCCCGGTAAATCTGGTTAGCCAGCCGGATAATTTTCGGTTGCGGATTCATTTAAGTTTCCTATCATTCGGGAAAATTGAATAGCATGAAAACAGTCTTCTCCCTTTTGCTGATCCTTGCGGCATGTGTGGTCACAGCCCAAAGCGACAAGCAGCGCCTGGCCATTAAAGCCAAAGCCGACGCGATTGAATCCAAAGTCGTAGCCTGGCGCCGTGATTTTCATCAACACCCCGAGTTGGGCAACCGGGAGACACGCACGGCGCAGATTATTGCCAAGCATCTTGAATCGTTGGGTATTGAAGTGAAAACCGGTATTGCCAGGACCGGCGTCATAGGCATTCTGAAAGGTGCACTCCCCGGCCCCGTCATCGCGCTGCGCGCAGACATGGACGGACTTCCGGTACTCGAGAAGAACGACTTGCCATTTGCATCAAAAGAGACTTCCACTTTCAATGGAGCACAAGTGCCTGTCATGCACGCCTGTGGACATGATACGCATGTTGCTATCCAGATGGGCGTAGCGGAAATCCTGGCTTCCATGAAAAGTGAGCTCAAAGGAACCGTAAAATTTATTTTCCAGCCTGCCGAAGAGGGTCCTCCCGTGGGTGAAGAGGGCGGCGCAGCCTTGATGGTTAAAGAAGGTGTGCTCGACAATCCAAAAGTAGATGTGATCTTTGGATTGCACATTTCATCGGGTACAGAAGTGGGGAAAATTGAATACCGCCCGGAAGGCGCAATGGCCGGTGCCATGGACATGAAGATCACGGTGAAGGGTAAGCCCTCGCATGGCGCCTATCCCTGGTTGTCCGTGGATCCGATTGTCACCGCTTCACAGATCGTCTATGGACTGCAAACAATCGTGAGCCGAAACCTCAATATCACTGAGAATGGCGCGGTCGTTACCATCGGCTCCTTTCACGCGGGTAACCGTTCGAATATTATCGCAGAACAGGCTGAATTAATGGGCACAGTGCGAACACTAAGCAAGGAAGATGAGGCATTTTTTATCAAACGGATCAACGAGATTGCAATTAACACGGCTGAAGCGGCCGGCGCGACTGCGGTGGTCGAACTGCCTTACACCATTCGTTATCCTGTGACCTATAACGATCCCAAGTTGACAGCGAGAATGCTGCCCAGCCTGGAGAAATCTGCCGGCAAGGAGAATATAATCTTGTCGAAGGCCAAGACCGGCTCAGAGGACTTTTCATTCTTTGCCAACCAGGTGCCCGGTCTTTTCATTTTCCTTGGTGGAATGCCGAAAGGCCAGGACCCGCTCAAGGCAGGTCCGCACCATACGCCGTCATTCATCATTGATGACAGTGGCCTCAAGCTTGGTTTGAATGCAATGGCAAATCTGGTAATGGATTTCGGGAAGGGAGTCAAGTAGCAGGGCATTTGGGCAATTGAGGTGTGTGTACCTTAAGTTGGAATCAGGTGCAATCACTATCTTGTACGATCAACCCCTAGCCATGATACGGAAGACCGCGCAAGTCCTTATCCTCGTACTGATTGCGGCAGCATGCGGCCCCGGCAAGCCGCCGGAGAACCTTGACGCACACATTCGACAAGTCGAAACAAGTTTGATCCCTCCAGTTCGGATTGAAGGCGATTCAATCTGGACGATCGAGGAGCGAATGAAGCATTATGGTGTGCCCGGTGTGAGCATTGCGGTCATCCAGGACAATAAAATCAGCTGGAGCAAGGCTTACGGTATTATGGACAAGGAGAGCAAGGAGCCTGTCACCACACAAACCCTCTTTCAAGCCGGGTCGATAAGCAAGCCGGTCTCGGCATTTGGTGCGCTAAAATTTGCGGCGATGGGAAAGATCAGCGCAGATGAAAACATCAATACATATTTGAAATCTTGGCAGTTGCCGGAAAATGAATTCACCAAGGGATCAAAAGTGACGCTAAAGCATTTGCTCAGTCATACCGGTGGCGTGACGGTACACGGATTTCTTGGCTACAGTCCTGACCTGCCAGTTCCCACCCTGGTGCAAATATTGAACGGAGAGACCCCGGCCAATAGCCCACCGATCCGCATTGATAAACTTCCGGGTGCTGATTTCCGGTATTCTGGTGGTGGATACTGCATCATGCAGCAAATGCTTATTGATATTGACGGAAAGCCCTTTCCGCAGATCATGCAAGAGCAGGTGCTCGGCCCGCTTGGGATGACAAGCAGCACGTACGATCAGCCACTTAGTAAAGAAAAGCTTCCTTTGGCAGCGACAGGTTATCTTCCCGACGGCGCCATGACGAAAGGCAAACGGCATACCTACCCCGAAATGGCGGCAGCTGGACTTTGGACCACCGCCGAAGACCTTGCCCGATTCGCGATAGAAATTCAATTGGCCTCAAAAGGAGAAAGTAATAAAGTGCTTTCCCGCGAACAAGTAAATGAAATGCTCACGCCATACATTTCGAAAGAGGTAGGGCTGGGAATTTTCGTAGATGTGCTTAAGAGCGATGTGTACTTTGGTCATGGCGGTTGGGATGAAGGGTTTTCCAGTGCGATGACGGCCCATCGGGACAAGGGATATGGCGTTGTGGTGCTGACGAATTCGAATCACCCTCCCTTTATCGATGAGCTCATTCGGGCCGTAGCCTTAACTTACGAATGGAGCGATTTCATGCCAGTCTACAAGCCCATGACGATGGATCCGGAAACGATCCAGCGTGTTGCCGGCAGGTACAAGTACGATTCTGATGGTGTTTCAGAAGTAGTGGCAAAGGGGGATAAGCTATTCTATCAATATACGGGGATGAAACCTATGGAAATGTTCAAGGTCTCTGACAGCACATTCGCGAGGAGTGAACGAACGGCGTTCATTCAGTTCAAAGCCAATCCTGTCGATGGTCAACTGCATCTGGTTTTTCGTAGTGACTTGGCGGATTCGGTAAAGTACGAGCATCC
>JANNAZ010000195.1:0-2742 GCA_031384895.1 Cyclobacteriaceae bacterium
ATGCCGATCTCGCGTCTCCGTTGCGCCACAGCAAAGGCGATCGTGTTGTAGATCAAGAACACCCCGACGAGCAGCCCGACCCAGCTCATGACTGACAGATTGAGCTGGAAGGCCCACACCATGTTTTCGACCTGCTTGGTCCGTTGCGCCGGCCGTTGCACAACGATATGTGGAGGGAGAACCGCGCGCAGGGAAAGGATGATGTCGTCGAGCGTTCGATCAGGCGCTGTCACCAGCTCGATCCGATCCACCCGACCAATCGATTGGAACAAGAGCTGCGCCGCAGCGATATCCATGACGGCAAGGCGATCCCAAAGGGACGAGCCTGCTGCCTCGTTATGAATGAGCCCTGCCACTCGCAGCCTGACGAGACGGCCTCCCACCATCACCTCAACGGTGCTACCGACTTTCAGCTTCCAGTCGGCAGCCACCTGACGACCAAGATACAGCGCATCCGGAGTTAGGAGCGCCTCCAGCGCATCGTTGGTTTCCGCCTGCGATATCTGAAATCCACGCGTTCCAACCTCCGCGAGTAGATCCAGTCCCAATATCTGAAGCGCCTGGCCACGCGCCTCCCCCTGGTTAACCACGACCGATTCTTCAATGACCGGAGCGGCGCTCACCACTCCATCGACCCTACGGACAGCCGTAATCGCCGCTTCATCCACTCCAAGATCATGACCTGCAATTTCCAATGTGGCAGGGCCGGCTACGGTCGTGACAGCTTGCTCGAAGGATCGCAGCACTTGAATGTTCGCCGTTCCGATAGCCACGGAGGCCAGCACCCCCAATGCCACTCCGGCAATGCTGAGCAACGTGCGAAATGGCCGCTGGAGCGCATGAGCCCGAATCAGCGCGCGATGGAGCATGAACGGCATAGTCATCTTGGGGCAGGATGTTGAAAAAGTCAGCCGACGTCGTTCTCGATACCTGTGAGACGTGTCTCGTTGGGGATAAGAGCCTATGGCTAATAGCTTAGAGTTGGAGCAAAGGCACCCCAATTTACTCCTGACCAAACGCTATTGGCTATACGCCCTATGCTCTTTTCTTCGGACGAGGGACGAATAAACAGGGCTCTGCACAAATTAGCAGTTTCGTTTACAGCAATACAGACCTTTGCTAGACTCGCGAAAGCCGAAGATAAGGGGAAATTGATGAGTACACGAACTGCGTTGAACCGAAAAGTCCAGCCGCTGCAAGAAGAGATCGACGCCGATCTCCTCACGCCCCGGCAGTGCGACATCCTTCGCCTGGTGTCGATCGGGCATACAAACCGTGAGATCGCGCAGGTACTGGAGATCAGCGTGCGCACGGTCGAAGTGCACCGATTCAACTTGATGCGACGGTTGAATGTGAGAAACGTGGCGCAACTACTGCGACGGGCCCTACAGTTGGGCCTCCTTGCCAAGACCTTCGGTGCCAAGTAGGCCTACAGTTCTTTGAGCTTTCCCCTGCAATCTTCCAACCTTGTATAGCCCTTCTTCCTGAACTGTGCCGCCAGCTCCGTTTCTAACCGTTTGAACACGCCCAGCCCCTCCTCGACCAAGACCGTCCCGATCTGCACGGCCGACGCGCCACAGAGCACATGTTCAAAAGCATCCACGCCATCAACCACGCCACCGGTCCCGATAATCGGCATGCGCCCTTCGAAAAATTTCCAAAAGGCCCGCACGTTGGCCAACGCAACCGGTTTGATGATCGTACCGCCCAGGCCACCGAACCCACCCTTGGGCTTGATGACGACCGCCTCGCGCTCCGGATCGACGACGAGCCCGTTACCCACCGAGTTAATCAGGTTGAGGAAATCGACCCCGCAACGGCCGATCACCTCTCCCATTGCTTTGTGATGGGCCGGATCGAAATAGGGAGGCAACTTGACCCCCATCGGAACCGTGATGACCTTTCGAACCCGTTTCAGCAGTCGCTCGGAGGCCTCAGCGTCGTATCCGATTTGAGGTTTGCCTGGGATGTTGGGACAAGAGAGATTGACTTCGATCAAGTCGGGCTTCGCCGCATTGATGATGGCGGCAATCGTCGGGAAATCGTCTTCACAGAGTCCTGCCACGCTGGCGATGACCGGTTTCCCAAGTGTCTTCAATTCAGGAATGAGGGCCGCGTACGCCTTGTACCCGAGATTCGGCAAGCCCATGGAGTTGATGGACCCGCCAGAAAATCCATAGTACCGGGGTGTTGGATTGCCGTCGCGAGGCTCAACCGTCATCGATTTGGTGACGATGGCTCCGGCGCGAGATCGGCCGAGGGCCAGCAATTCTTCATGCGTAACGCAGAGAGCCCCCGAAGCATTCATGAAACAACTGTGAATTCGTACGCCGGCAATGGTGGTCGATAGATCTATCACGCGACAACCGTAACAGGCTCGTGCTGCGTTCTCGTCACAAGCTGCCCATCCTTCATGGCCCAGACATAATCGGCCGCCTCAGCGGCCGCAGCGCTGTGCGTAACCAACAGTATGGTTTTGCGAAAGCGCTGAACGAGAGACCGAAGGAGGGCGATGATCTCGGCCCCATGCTGGGAATCCAAATTGCCGGTCGGCTCGTCGGCGAGAATGATCTGGGGCTGATGCACGATCGCTCGCGCAATCGCCACACGCTGCTGTTCCCCGCCAGAGAGTTCGCTGGGGCGATGGTGTCGCCGCGCAGTCATCGAGACCAACTCGAGCACCTCCTCGACGCGGGCTTGGACCGATGCCCCTCGTTCCCCTCGCAGCAACAAGGGAAACGC
>JANNAZ010000208.1:0-3120 GCA_031384895.1 Cyclobacteriaceae bacterium
CAGTTCTTCAATCGGCTCACATCGTATGCCATCAATCTCTTTATAAATTACCTGGGGCTGACCAATTTGGAGTTCATAGCCTTCCCTACGCATGGTTTCAATCAACACAGACAAATGCAAAACTCCCCTTCCGTAGACAAGGAAACTATCTGCTGACCCGGTCTCTCCGAGGCGCATCGCCAGGTTTTTCTCCAACTCTTTGTCCAGCCTCTCCCGGATATGCCGAGAGGTGACATACTTACCTTCCTTACCATAGAACGGCGAAGTATTGATAGTGAAGAGCATACTCATGGTAGGTTCATCGATGGCGATTGATTTAAGCGCCTCCGGTTTTTCGATGTCTGAAACGGTATCCCCAATTTCAAAGCCCTCGATGCCCACGATAGCACAAATCTCTCCAGCTTTCACTTCGTCCATTTTCTTCTTTTCAAATCCTTCAAAGACATAGACTTCTTTGATTCTGGATTTGACAACACCGCCACCGTCGCGTTTTACCAGGGCAACAGGTTGTCCAGTCTTCACAATTCCGCGCTGGATTCGACCAATGGCCACCCGTCCGATATAGGATGAATATTCAAGTGAGGTGATAAGCAATTGTGTGGCTCCATCGTAAATTTTGGGAGCGGGGATGTATTCAATAACACCTTCCAGCAATGCGGTAATATCGGTAGTTGGATTTTTCCAATCTGTGCTCATCCATCCCTGCTTTGCAGAACCGTAGAAAGTGGGAAAATTAAGCTGATCTTCTGTAGCGTCCAGGGCAAACATCAAGTCAAAAACCTGCTCGTGGACTTCGTCTGGCGTACAGTTCTTCTTGTCCACCTTATTGATCACCACAATTGGCTTCAATCCCAACTGAAGTGCCTTTTGCAGTACAAATCGAGTTTGAGGCATAGGTCCTTCAAAGGCATCCACCAGCAGAAGGCACCCGTCTGCCATGTTTAACACACGCTCTACTTCTCCTCCAAAGTCACTGTGACCAGGGGTATCAATAACGTTGATCTTATAGTCTTTGTACCGAACAGATACATTCTTGGCCAGAATGGTGATTCCGCGCTCGCGCTCCAGGTCATTGCTGTCCATGATGAGTTCTCCGGGGTTCTCATGGTCCTTAAATAAATGCCCCGCGTGTAATAGTTTGTCAACCAGGGTCGTTTTTCCGTGGTCTACGTGCGCAATAATGGCGATGTTCCTGATCTTATTAGCCTCCATAAATCCTTAAAATCTCAGTTTTTTGATAAAATAAGGTGCAAAGATAACTGAAAATGGGGAGATACGGTTGCTAAAAACCAAAGAGCCTTAGAATTCGCTACGCTTCAGTAAAGTCAGGGAATTCCTCAAGAAATTCCGGGGTGACCCCAGGGCCTGGTGCGAGACAACAATAATGGACCATTCCATTCGATACGGCCACATACTTAGCTCCGATAGTCATGTTGTAGATGGCCACTTGGTTAAAGGCACGCTGGCTAAGTTTGATTTCTGATGACTTGCACTCGATTAGCATCCACGGTTTGCCTGCCCGGTCATAGATGAGGATATCTGATCGCTTCTGCAACTTATTGTATGTGAGGCTTCCCTCAACACGAAACAGTGATTTTGGGTAGTAACGGTGCTGTATCAGAAAATTGATCACATGCTGGCGTACCCACTCTTCCGGGGTCAATACCACGTACTTCTTGCGTACCCCGTCAAAAATCAAGACCTTTCCTTCACTCTTCTTAACTTTGGCTTCATAGTTGGGAAGGTTGAGAGGAGTCATATAACGAAAGTACACGAAATGAAAACGAAAGAGCAAATTGTAGAAAACTGGTTGCCGCGATACACCGGCCTGCCCTTGGATGCTTTTGGTGACTACATTTTGTTGACCAACTTTGACAACTATGTTATCAAATTTGCCGAGTGGAATAACACTACCGTACATGGCAAAGACAGGGCGATGCGCAGTGCCACAGCCAACGGAATTACCATCATCAATTTTGGAATGGGGAGCCCTAATGCGGCTACCATCATGGACTGCCTTTCTGCTGTTAAGCCCAAGGGTTGTTTGTTCCTCGGGAAATGCGGAGGATTGAAGAAGAAAAATGAACTCGGTGATTTCATCCTTCCCATCGCAGCGATCCGGGGAGAGGGAACTTCCAATGACTATTTCCCACCGGAAGTACCGGCACTGCCAGCCTTCGCCTTGCAGAAAGCCATCTCAACGACAATCCGCGATTACAACCAGGACTATTGGACGGGGACCGTGTACACCACCAACCGTCGCGTTTGGGAATGGGACGAACATTTTAAGGAATACCTGGTAAAGATACGGGCAATGGCAATCGATATGGAAACTGCCACCATCTTTTCCACCGCTTTCTACAACGAAATACCGGCTGGGGCACTCTTGATGGTATCGGACCAACCTATGGTACCCGATGGCGTAAAGACAGAAGCCAGCGACAAAGTGATCACTGCGAGTTTTGTTGACCAGCACCTCAAGATCGGAATTGACTCACTCCGCCAGCTTATCAACAAAGGGGCAACCGTCAAGCACCTGCTTTACTGATCAACATCCTGCATGGGGCCAGCCAACGTCGTGGACTTCCGGACAAGCCGTTACTTCCCCGGTTCCATTATTCTCCTTGGTGTATTGCTCCCACTACCGGGGATTTTCATCGCAAGCATAAATATCCTAGCGGCCCTGCCTTTCCTTTTTGTAAGCTTTATCATCTTGACCACCCACTATAGATTGAAGATTGATCCCGGGAACAAAGTCTACACGCACTACGTCTGGCTTCTCGGGCTTAAGCGAGGTGAAAGGGATGCTTATGAAAATATAGAGTACCTCTTTATCAAAAAAGTCAAAGTGCAACAGTCCATGCATTCCCGGGTTTCCTCCACTACCGTGCATTCGGAAGTGTATGAAGGCTTCATTCGCTTTTCAGAAAAGGACAAGCTTCACTTGATCACTTCAAGCAACAAGGCAATTCTGGTAAAAAAATTGAAAATCATCGCAGATCAATTGAGTTTGCAAATCCTGGACTATGCTGAGGGAACTCCCGTAGCAATCTGAAGGTAGGCTGCTAGGTGCCCTCAGGTGCTGCGAGAATCTGAGACTTGACTTTTCGAAGAAGCACC
>JANNAZ010000214.1:0-6760 GCA_031384895.1 Cyclobacteriaceae bacterium
GCGCGTGTCGGCACCCCGCGAGAATCAAGGTGCGCAGATCACAATGAAATACGCTTGTGCGGATACCTCGGGATACCGGAACGCGCTAACTTCGCCTTTGGCGGGGTGGGGTGTCCGGTAAGACTTTCCATAGGTAAATGAGGATCTTATCCAAATCCACATTGCCAGCAGTTGAATGCAATGTGGTATTTCGGAACATTGCCTGCGGGCTCGTATCTTTAATTTCTAATAAATTCGAAGCGCATGTCAATCAGGGTCTTAACTGTCCTTCTTTCTGCCTTACTGTTCACCGCCTGCTCACCCGGCGACCGTCGCCCCAACATTATTGTCATCCTCGTTGATGATATGCGCTGGGATGAGTTTGGCGTAGCGGGCCACAACTACATTAAGACACCCAACATTGATAGGCTTGCCAGGGAAGGGGCCTTGTTTACCAACGCTTTCGCTACCACGCCACTGTGCTCACCAAGCAGGGCTTGTTTTCTTACCGGCCAGTATTCGCACACCAACGGAATCATCGACAATACTTCACGCGATGCGCAAAGCCATAAATTGCTGACTTTTCCAAGGGCGCTTGATAGCGCCGGGTATGAGACGGCCTTCATGGGCAAGTGGCACATGGGCAACGATGATTCCCGCCGCGCAGGATTTAGCCACTGGGTTTCACTTAAGGGTCAGGGTGAGGCTATAGACCCCAGCTTGAATATCGATGGGAACCGCCAAGTCATCAAGGGATACATTACCGATATCCTGACTGATTATTCCGTGCGGTTTATCGAGAAGAAGAGGAGCGGGCCTTTTCTGCTATATCTCTCGCACAAGGCGCTACACCCGAATATGGTTCAGGCCAACGATGGAAGCATCAAGTCTATTGGCGAAGGTGGGTTTGTCGCTGCCGATCGCCACAAGGGTATGTACGGAAATGATGTGTTTACCCGACGGCCTAATGCTTTTGTTCCACCAACGGACAAACCGGCGTTAGCTCGGACCGTCGGCGACCTCCCTGCTTTGGGAAAAGAAACCGCGACGACCGAGAGTACCATTCGGGAGCGCGGGGAGATGTTGATGGCCGTAGACGAGAGCCTCGGCCGATTGATGGCGGCTTTGCAGGCGAAGGGTGAGTTGGACAAAACCGTAATTGTCTTCACCAGCGACCATGGCTATTGGTATGGTGAACATGGACTGAATGAAGAGCGGAGGTTGGCCTACGAAGAAGGAATTCGCATTCCATTCTTGATGCGCTACCCATCTGTTATTTCTGGTGGCACACGCCGTGATGAAATGATACAGAGCATTGATATGGCGCCAACCTTGCTTGAACTGGCGGGGTTGAAACCGGATCCGTTTATTGATGGCGCTTCGTTGCTCCCGGTACTTAACGGCACAGCTACTGATTGGCGAAAATCGGTTTTGATTGAGTACTACAGTGATACTGTCTTTCCAAGGGTTGTTAACATGGGATATAAGGCTGTGCGCCACGAGCGGTACAAGTACATTCATTACCTGGAACTAGCCGGTATGGATGAACTGTATGATTTGCGCGAAGATCCCTACGAATTGAAGAACCTGATTAATGATCCTGCTTCTTCGGATGTTTTGCAGCGGATGAAGTCGGACCTCGCGTCACGGAAGATGGACACCGTTACAAACTAAGGTGATTACTCCCTGACCTTTCCAGTGAACACGCTTGCCTTGGCATTGTAGGGATTACCTGACCCTCGCCGGAAGGAGACCACTTGCCCCGTATGCCAAAGGGCGTCAGCTATCGGACCATTCAGTTCATTCCAAAATGGATACTCGGTCGTTCCCTTTTCGTTTACAAAGATGACTTTGAACTCACCAATTTCCTGATCCTTACTCTTCTTCAGGATTTCACTTGCTGCCAGAATATTTTGCAATGCCTTGCTGCGCATTTCTTCGAATGTCAAAACTGGCTTCTTGACCCTGTTGTCATTGGGCAACTTCCGCATGGCGTTCGCAATCGTGGTAGAAAGGTCATAGATATGAGTTACTGTCTCCAGGCTTGTACGCCCATCCTTGTTGGGTTGAAACGTCAGATCCTCGGGCCGCAGCCCTTCCGTCGCCCAATAGTATCGAAAGCCAAGGCCATCAATGACTCGTGCTCCCACATTTCCAGCTGTGTAGGTTTCCGGGTATGCGGGGATTTCGCGATAGGGCAAGTTGCCTTGGGCAAGTATGGATTCATTCATGACAAAAAAACCAAGAACGGCAATCAGATTTTTCATAACATTCCATTTTTGTGATCAAACGTGCTTTTCCTTCAAGTGTTGCAAACTCTTTTTTTGCCACGGATGCCACGGATTATCACAGATGGCTGGTCCTTTGCAGTCTGTGGCAACTTTTTCTAGCCACAGATTACACAAATTACCACAGATGGTATGCTGCCTTACTTTACAGTATCTAGTGGATGGAGTTGAAAGCAGCTCGTAGGTTTGCGCTAGTGGATAATTATTAAATCTAATCTGTGTTAATCTGCGAAATCCGTGGCAACTTTTTTCAGCCACAGAATACACAAATTGCCACAGATGGCAAACCTTACTTTACCGCACCTGAGTAAATGGAGTTGAACAGTAGTTTATAGGTACCGTGCGTTTGCCCACGGAATTGTGGACGGAACCCAAAGAGGATGACGCGCCCTTTTCCATAACCTACGTTAAGCATCGCGGACTTGTCTTTCAAGTAGCGATCGTGCCCTTTAGCCCAGCCGCTCATTACGAGGTCCTTGCTGGCATATTTCGTAACCTCCTGAACGTCGGGACCGGGAACGAGTGTCGTGTTTTCATTTCCGCCTTCGCCCTTGCGCTGTGGAATAATCTTTTTGAACGAGCGGCTGCGCTGAAATGAAGCCGAGGCTTCCGGCTGCATGCCGTAGGCTAGGGGATTAGTAACATCAACATTCATCCTGATCAGTGAGCCCGGAATAAAGAAGTCACTACTAGTCAAGCCTTCGGTCAGGTCTTGTACTGGCAATCCAAATTGATCAATGGCAAAACCGGTTGATTGGTCCAGGCAGATCAGTGTGCCGCCATTTGCTGCATATCGTTCAATGGCCTGAACACCCGATAGGCCAATGCCGCCGACATATTCGTCTGGCATTTCTCCTTTTCGGTGTCCATGCATAATCTCCTCTCCGCGTTGCGAGGGAAGTAGAATGGCCGTGTAGCCACTGAGGTTCTTGGTGCGAATGTCGGCGTCGTGCAGCGTATCAATCTCAAAATCGAATTGCTCAAGTACCCATCGTGTCCAGCCCTCGTCGATGTTGTCAACCCACGATTTGTATAAACCAACTTTCACGCGCTGCATGGGTTTCGCGTTTCCCGGTTTGGAGCCGATGCCCTGGAATGAAACACCAGTTTCCTGACTTATGCGCGCAACCGCGGCTGCGGTCTTGGATCCTTTCTCTATGACGAACGTGCCGGCTGCAAACGATGCGCCTCCATCTGTAAAGGCAGCCGTAGCAACAAATACTTTTTCGCTTGCTTTCAGCAGGCGGTTAACTGCCTTTATGCTGGCATTGTCTTGTCGACCCAATGCATAGCCATAGCTGACGGTTCCTTTCACCCCTCCAGCACCTACCGGAACTTTTGCATCGAGTTTTTTTGCTGATGCTGTAAAATCTTTGGTTATGCGATCAACTTTAATGCCCATCTGCATCGGCAGCGTCCAGCCTGTAAGATCATACGGTGGGATGGGAGGCCCGCCCGGAAATTGATACAGGTCCGGGTAGTTTTGTTTCTCCATCAGATCAGCGAGGTACGGACGAAAGGCCTGCGCGCCATAGAGGATATATGAACCTTCGGGGTAGTCAACCGTGCCAGCTTTAAACGCCGCAGTAGCACGATGAACATCAATACCACCTTGCATCATGACGTTGACGAGGTTATCGCCGGAGGAAGTATCCCACTGGCTTTTCGAAATCACATACGCGAAAGCACCGCTCTTGTCTTCGATGGCATCGCGGCCCATCAAATAGGAATTGAAGAGAAATTCATCATGCTTCTCCGCGGCGAGGTCAAGTACAGCCATTGAAGCTTCCAACATGTAGTTTACGGCATCGCGGAAATGTGACTCGCCGCCTTTCCATGGATAGGGATAGAATATTTCGGTACCGTCCGTTGTTTTGCCACCAACCATTTTTGGGATGGAATCAGGAGGGAAGAAGCGTGGTGTTGGAGTGGCATGAGAAGTCTCCGTAAGGATTCCGATTTGGTTGTGGTAATAGGGTGCGGTGCGCATTCCACCGTTCCACCACATTTCAAATGTTGTCTGCGAAATGGCTCCGGGCATTTTCTTCATGGCGAAACGGTTGGCCATTGCGGTTCCAACTAGGTTAACGCCTGTCGTAATGCCTGGATGGATCTTTGGATTTACCGGACTGCGGAAGGGGGGGATGAAAATGCGAGCCCAGGATGGAGCAGTTTGATGGTGGTTGTGAACTATCTGAGGATACCATTGGCTATAAAGAACGGTGGTTACGGCCTTGGTCTCCGGCATGTTGCTCATGAACCAATCCCGGTTGTTGTCGTGCCCGACATACTCCTGATAGAGAATGGGTGGGTCGGAAGTTTCAAACATGGTACCTACATATTTTCGGTACCACGAGCCGACGATATCAAGGCCGTCCGGATTGATGACCGGGACAACAAGGGTGATTACATTATTGCGGATGTTTCTCATCTCATCGGATTCTTCGGCGGCAATGCGATAGAGAAGTTCAGGTGTCATTTGCGCATGTGCCTTTTCGCTGGCGTGCATACCGCCGTCAAACCAGACAATGGCCTTCCCTTCTTTGGCGAGCTGTTGCGCTTCTTCCGGGGTTATTGTAGCGCGAGCAAGTTTGGCGCTGATATCTTTCCATTTGTCCAGGGATTTCATATTCTCCTCGCTGGATATAAAGATGAGTTTCATCGATCGTCCCCGTACCGACTTGCCGATCTCGATCATTTTCACCCGGTCGGTGGATGCATCTAGTTTGTCATAGTAGGCCAGCATCTGGGTGTAGGACGCCATTTTGTAATCAGCGCCCGGCTCAAAGCCAAAGGTCTCGGCGGGTTTGGGGATTTGTCCCTGAGCAAAAGTTGCGGCACTGGTGATCAGGCACACGGTAAGAAAGAGGAATCGTTTCATGGTATCGAAGTATTTGATGCGAATCAATGACAATATCATTTAGCCAGTGAGGAGATTTTGCTAAGTGGTGATTTTGAGTGATAAAATGGAATGAAATTGAGAAATAGAAAGTTGGGCTTGGAAAATGGGTTATTTCGGCCCTTGTTCCTTGCTCGACGAAAAGTGAATAAGATTCAAAAATCTTGTAATTTTGCCCACTTCCACGAAACGACAGAGATGAATCTATTGGATTTTGAAAAGCCCATCGCCGAGTTGGAGACAAAGCTTCAAGATATGAAGCAGCTTACCGACGATAGTGATGACAACGTTAACCGGGCGATCCAGGCGCTCGAAAACAAAATACACGAATTGAAAAAGGAGACATTCGAGAATTTGACCGGATGGCAGCGAGTTCAACTCTCCCGGCATCCGGACAGACCGTATACTCTGGATTACATATACGAGATTACAGCGGATTTTATCGAGCTCCACGGGGACCGCAACGTGGGCGACGACAGGGCCATGGTGGGCGGGCTGGCTACAATTGAAGGGCAAACCTTCATGGTGATCGGTCAACAGAAAGGCCGCAATACGAAGCAACGCCAGATGCGGAATTTTGGGATGGCAAATCCGGAAGGATACCGCAAGGCATTGCGATTGATGAAGATTGCCGAGAAGTTCAACAAGCCAATAATCACCTTCATCGACACGCCGGGTGCCTTCCCGGGTCTGGAGGCCGAAGAACGGGGGCAGGGCGAAGCGATTGCCCGCAACCTGAAAGAAATGTTCATGCTGAAGGTGCCGGTCATTTGCATTGTGATCGGAGAGGGTGCTTCCGGTGGCGCGCTGGGTATTGCCATTGGTGATCGTGTGTTCATGTTGGAGAACACCTGGTATTCCGTCATTTCGCCTGAGTCATGCTCTTCTATTCTATGGAGAACATGGGATTACAAAGAGCAGGCTGCCGAAGTATTGAAATTGACAGCCAAAGACATGAAGGAACTTCGGCTCATTGATGGTATTATCAAAGAACCACTCGGCGGGGCGCACACGGACATGAAATGGATGTCAACAGAATTGAAGCGCGTTATTCTGGAGACGGCGAAAGCACTTTCCGCTTTGTCACCTCAGGAACGAATACAGCAACGCATTGCGAAGTTCACTTCCATGGGAGTTGTAAAAGAGTAAGCACGCAGACAAGCCGATGGGATTGGCCTGAAGCCATTTATCAAATGAAACTGCACACAATCAATACGGGATTCTTTAAGCTCGATGGCGGGGCGATGTTTGGCGTGGTGCCCAAGTCCCTTTGGCAAAAGCTAAATCCTCCGGATACCAACAACCTCTGCTCCTGGGCGATGCGCTGCCTGTTGATTGAAGACGGAAATAAATTGATTCTGATCGATAACGGGATTGGAGACAAGCAGGATGCAAAGTTCCTGAGTCATTATTACCTCCATGGAGATGACAAGCTGATCGCATCGTTAATGCTGGCAGGGTTTTCTCCGGCAGATATAACCGATATGTTTTTGACACACCTTCATTTTGATCATTGCGGGGGAGGCGTACGAAAGGAAAACGAAAAATTGATGCTCACTTTTCCGAAGGCGACGTACTGGACAAATCCGGAACA